>NZ_FWZT01000022.1 GCF_900177345.1 Pseudobacteriovorax antillogorgiicola | reverse complement strand
AGGACTCCAGTTACACGCGAGAAATCGACATTAACGGAGAGCGAATTACCTTTAATTTTAGATGGACCCAGGTTTGTCTAGGTTTTTAGGAGCGGCAGTTGATGTGCCTTCGAAACGTCAACTGCCCTTAGTTGAGCAATATGTCAATGTTCTCTTGTTATAAACATGAAACAGCACTTTCGTGGCGGTTAAAGCACTAAACAATAAAACTCGCACCGAACGGAGTTATGAACATGTTAGGCTGTCTATGGCTATAGCATTCTCACCACTGACCGCATCATCGACATCAACAGGAATTGTCAACCAGCCGATCTTGGCTTTGATCTTACTACCATCTACTTCAATACGACTGATCTTGCCGAAATTGCTATCGATTCCTGATATTTCAAAAGAGAAGCCATTGCTTGTTTCTTTTAGCTTAGAAAGGCTCGAACGCTGATCAAGATCGAGACGTACCGTCGCCGAACCAAGAACAGGAATATTGCGCAGCTTTGCCTCGCAGCTAAGTTCGTTTTTGAGAGTCAGGCTCCCCCATTCGTTTTGTGATTGCGTCCCTCCAAAGTTCGCGGACTGAGCTGTCTCAAGAATTTTTGATAGCCCAGGTGTAACAGCATCGGGCTCAAGAATTGGAACAATTGCGTTGTGAATCGTCTCTAGGTTCGACTCGTTCAGCTGGATATCTATGGCGTTTCTCCAAGATACGTCCTGGTCGAAAAGTACATCTCTTGTTAGGGATAGTAATTCAGATGGGACTATAGTCGGCCATTGGTCAGGCAAGGGTAAGATAAACTCCAAGGGAATATCTTCGATTACGAGGTCAGAATTTTCGAATGTCAAGCGATTACTGACGCTAAGATCAATGGTCTTGATAGTAAATATTTTTGTTCTATCGCTATTATTTAAGGTTATACCATCAATGGCTAGTGTCCCGGGTTCACTTAGGACCAGACGAGAACTCATCGCGAATTCTGTTCTTAGACCATTTGTTACAACTTCACTGACTTCATCCTGTTCAATGTTGAATGCTGTTCCATCTGTATAAATGGAAGACCAAGGTATTTGATTGAGGTGATCTATCGTGTCTCGCCCTAACGTGTTCATAAGAAGGTTCTGAACACTTGAAGACTCGAAGCTACCGCGCTCGAAATTGATGCTGGATGGGCTTTTTACCAAAGCATCTGCAATCTCCAATGCTGAGGGCCAAAGTTTAGAAGGAATTTTGTCGCTGGGTACTTTCTCGCAACTTTCAAGTTGCCAAGATTGGCACCAAGCCGAAAAGCTCGTACTTGACGCCACATCAAGTTGTGATGCTGTTGGCAAGTAACCACAGCTTGTAAGGAGCCATGGCATGGTGATTCCTAATGTCTTCGTGATAAGTCTCATAAAGTCTCCCGTGGAATTATGGAAATAGACGCAAACAAATAAGCCGTAAGAGGTTTCTGAATGTCCTGATTTATGTCCGGTAAATCGAAAGAAACCGAAGGCTTATTTATTTGCTCGTTAAGTTTGGGTGGAGCCTACCACCGATAGAATCAATGATGAATGGAGAATCGCCGTCTTCAAATTTTTTGAATAGGATTCTTGCGAACAGTCAAAAGTTCAAGGACCAATCGAACAATAATTTCCGTTGTATTATATTCGTGGAAAATGAATGATCACCCTCTTTCATGCCAAGGAGATTGAAACACATGACGAGTTTAGATAGAAGGAAGCTGATCAGCCTAGCGGCAGCGGCAATTGGTGTTACGACGCTGGATCAGTATTGGCTGGACGCGCTTTTGGCTGAGGAACAGGTAGCTCCACCGGGTTTTATCAAACTGTCTGAAAGCTTATTGGAAGAGAGTCATTTAGATCCTGTTCTCGCTCTTGCTTATTGGAGGCTTTTGAAGCAGAAGTTCAAGCTAGATGAGAATAGTTTTCGTGGAGAAGGGACAAAGTCCAAAACCCACCACCCGAACTGGCCAGAGATCGAGATGGCTATTTTGAAAATGTGGTTATGTGCGTCCAATGAGTTGCCGCTTGCACTGAAAGCTCATGGTTACGTACAAGCTTTGGTGTGGAAGCTGATTGGTATAACACCTCCATCAGTTCCTTATGGAACAAGATATGATCTCCCAGGGAGTAAGTCATGAGAAAAACATATGACATCTTGATTGTTGGTAGTGGTGTTGCTGGTGCTTTGGCTGCTCATCGCTTTTTAGATAAAGGACTTTCAGTTCTTATGTTGGAGGCTGGTCCTGAGCCAGCAAGTCGGGATGTCCTCGTATCACGGTATCAGAAAGCCGATATCAAAGTGCCAAGTGTCCCTTATCCTGACAGCCCTCAGGCTCCTCGCCCTGATGTTAGCAAGCCACAAGACTACTATGTTCAAAAGGGCCCCAGTTTTTTTAATAGCAGCTACGAGAGGCTGGTAGGTGGTTCTACTTGGCATTGGCTCGGAAGCTGCTTAAGACTTGTGCCAGAAGATTTTAAACTTAAAAGTACGTTTGGGGTTGGCGCTGATTGGCCGATCACTTACGAACAACTCGCTCCATATTATGACCGAGCAGAGAAATTTTTAAACGTGGCCGGTGACAATGATTTTGACCTCGATTCACCTCGGCAGTCAAAATATCCAAGCCCCCCGGTACCTGTTTCTTACCTTGATAAGGTGATTAGAAAGAGGATCGAAGGGACTACTTTCCAGGGACGAGCCTTTAAAATGGCCACCAATCCTCAGGCTAGAAACCCTAAGACGTGCTTGGGGAGTAATAGCTGTGTCCCGATCTGTCCGGTTGGTGCTAAGTATGAAGCTTACAAAGATATAAAGTCTGCAGTCCAGAAAGGTCTGCATCTAGTGTCGAAGGCTGTCGCTAGTAAGATAGACATCGATAGCTTAGGTGCGGTTGAAAGTATCACCTATCAAACTTGGGATGGGACATCTCACAAGGCATCTGCAAAGCATTTTATTCTTGCGGCTGGTGGTATCGAGACTCCAAAGTTACTCCTGAACTCAAAATCAGAAAATGTTCCTCTAGGGGTCGCCAATTTAAGTGATATGGTTGGCAGAAACCTGATGGATCACCCAGTGCAGCTAGGGTGGGCGCTTATGCCGGAAAAAGTCTGGCCATTTAGGGGGCCTCTTTCAACATCTGGGTTTGAGCAACTGCGAACGGGTACGTTTCGCAAGAAAGTAGCTGCGTCTCGCCTAGAAATACATAATGACGGCTGGGGCTGGGCGGAAGGTGGTCCCGTCGTAGACGCTGCCAAGTTTGTTGAGCAAGGTTTAAGAGGAAAAAAGCTAAAGGAGGTGCTTCAAGAGCATTGCTTGGCTCAAGTCTCAATAGCGACACTCTTAGAACAATTGCCCCAAAGTCACAATAGGGTCACTCTTTCACAGAAAAAAGATGCTTTAGGGATTCCTAGGCCTGAGATCTTCTATAAGTTTACCGATTATGAGTTTGCTGGCTTAGATCTTGGAAAAGCCCAACGACAAAAATTTTTTAAAGGGTTAGGTTGCAAAGAAATTCGATCGAACGATCTTATTTTCGGCGCCGGACATATCATGGGTACTACGAAAATGGGTATCTCTCCAAAGGACTCGGTAGTGGACTCATGGGGACAAAGTCACGATCATAAGAACTTATCTATATTGGGCTCCAGTAACTTCCCAACGGCAGGAACGGCCAATCCAACTTTAACCCTTGTAGCCCTAGCCGAACGAACCTGTGACAGAATCATGGATCGGAATTTTACTTAAACTGTGGGCTGCTTACTCCGGGGACACGAGGGGCTGTTGACGTTTCGAACACAGGCCGCTGATTTAACTTAATAAGTCAATCTGTTGTCGCTCGACGTCACTATATTCTCGCCATGTCTCCTCCTCTCTGCCAGTCTTGGTTTTCATTCAGCCAGAACGCTAGGATATGTTCAAACGCCAACAGCCGCTAAGCGAAACTATTTGTAGCTTGGCCGACATGGGTTTGAAGGAGAGTTACAGCTAGAAGGCACCCAACTTGCTACTGCTAAATTAGCCATCCGCTAGACCTATGGAGTCTTTGCTCTTTTAGCTGAATGTTAAACAATTACTGGGTGCTATGAGGTTGCCAATCGAGAAAATTGATAGTGAAATGCTGGACATTGTAAAGGGTTTGAACAGTCGCGGTCTTTCAACCCAGTTTTCTTGTCAGGGCAACCATGAAAATGGACAGATAGGCATTGCATATATTAGTTTTTCTGATGGAGTAAAACTACCTAGTTCGCTCATTCGTTTTATCAAAGATCAAAATTGGCAGATCGACATTGATACCACTGATTCTCAAGGTATGCGTAAAGTATTTGTATGTTCTGTTTATAGTATTGATGCATACTTCCCAAAAGACCTACCCAGGCTCAAGCAGCGCAATATCGATTTCTTGAATGGTTGGCGTTATTACCTTCGCAGCTATTGAAGAACTGTTTGCGTGTGTTGTCCACACTGCTCTTATACTTTTTCTCTACCTGCAGTTACTCTATCCACCTCAGATAAGCCGCAAAAATTCGGATACAGTTAGATCGTAAAACAGCAACCCAAACACGCTGCGCTGAGCAGAGGTTACTCAAAACTTTAAGAAGCTTGGGAATCATCATCTTGGGCAGCATTTAACATCTTTTCAATGGCGCCATCATCGCTATCAATGTGAATCGGTTGCTGATCTGAAACTCTCTGAAATACACGAGGAACGTTGGTGACCATTGGTCTTTGCAGCATATTTGAAAGGGACGTTAGATAACTGCTATGGCTGCACTGTTCGACGATGATACCTTTAGCTAGGGGAACAGCTAGACTCGCTAAGTTGGAAGGCACCTGGAGAAGTACGATCTTATTCAGGATCTGGCTAAAGTCTTCGGGGCTATGGATCTTCTTAATATTCCCGTTAAAGGAACCAGCGTGATTACCTTGGCCGTGAATACGCCCCCATGGTTTTGGGCTTTCTTTAAAAAATTTCTCAATGACATTTTCTGTGACAGGAATAAATTCTGTTATTTGAAATTCGCGGATATTGTTATAGGTATTTTGGTAAGCCTGATACTCTTCCTTGCGCTTACTGATCAAGTCTTTGATGTCTTTGTCGAGAAATCCACCTAATTCAAGAGCTTCAAATTCTTCCATGAGAAAGTAATGGATGTCCGTTGGGTTTTCGATGAACTGGCTATCGTGAAGCTGATAGCCTATGGCACTTACCACCTGCTTGAGAAGCATAAAAAACTGAAGCTTTTGAATGCGGATATGTTGGACATCCACCATCAATTGCTGAAATTTCTGATATTTCTTGCGCAAGCGATTCAGAATACTAGGACCTTGGCTTTGATGAATCTTGTGAAACAACTCATTTAGAATCTTTTGCTGCGGTGGCTCCGACTTCATTGGTGGAATGACTTCTTTGTGCTGGCAATATAGATGGAGCAGTGGCAGAAGAATAGCCGGATTTTCCGCCACGGTCACTGAGTTAAATTTACCTTCCTGAAAACTCAAGAAACCATAGTCTTGAATAAAGCTACGGAAGCAATGATTAGCTTTTTGGTGATCTTTTGCAAGATGGTGGAACAACTTCTGTGGATCATGAAAGTCATAGTTCTCCATGATGCGCTCTTGGCTAAACTCCCTTGCCATATCGAGGAAGTCTCGGTAAAACGTTGGTGTATCGAGTTGCATAGAAAGCTCAAGTTCTAGAGGCGACATAGGAACACCGGCTTCCTGGCTGATACCTTGAATTTTAAGACCGACTTTAAATGCTTCAAGACGCACCAAGGCTTGGCTGTGATGTAACTGTGAATGTTGGTTCAGAAGGTCTTCGAATTCTGAGAAAAGCTCCCCTACGTTATGAGTGGCAAAATACTGAGGGGTGTAATCCAGAAATCGATCGCGGTAGCGTTGTGCGAAATCTTGACTTTTCTTTTGGGCCTGGAGGTGCATCTCATCCACATCTTGGAAGATAGCTGCCCGCAACTTTTTGAGTAGGGGGGGGGCGTGATCGGGTTGGTTATTGGTGGTTCCAAGGGTAAGGAAACTTTCAAGAAGAGCTCGATCTTGCTCATGAGGTACCAGCTGTGCTATCTCGCTTAATGCTGTTTTGTTACTAAATATGCGACATGTAATCATAGAAAGCACGTGCTGCATCTTTGCGCGTTGGGTATTTATTGCAAGTGGATCCGCTTTAAAAAGATTCAGTAGATAGGTTAGCTTACTTTGGTAGAGGTGACGATTGACTGAAAAAGACAAAGGTGATGTTAGCCCCAGGTAGCTGGTTTCAAGGTTATCGTTGCTCCAGGTGCTCCCGTGGCGTGAATTATCCCTCATAGCAGGAAAGTAGGCTGGTTTTTTGATGCCGAGTAAGTATAGACGGCCCCCCGAGCTTGCGAAGTGAAGACGTAATGGCTTCGAGAATTGTTTTAAGATGGCAAAACTCTGCTTTAAGATCAAGTCTATGGACTTCTGTTCCAAAATAGGAGTCAAATGAAACTTGGGAGAAACTTCGCTTGAAATCTCACGGCCATTGGCATCGTATCTTAAGGAGCGAGTTTTCATGCCTGCATTCTGGACCTCGATCTTCTTGGACCGCCAATTATACTCTAGATAATCGATTTGATCTTCGATTTTCTTTGAGCCGTAGTAGTGTTCCATCACAGCCTGGGATCGGTTGCCATTATGAGGATTGGCCGTAAAAACGATCATGGTTTTATCAACTGACACATAGCGCTGGAGAATTAAAGAACCCATAAAGGGCATCCCGTTCTCCACCAGTTCACAGGCAATATGCTGTAATATTGCAGATTGAAGCTTCGTGAATTCTCCACTTATAAAGCTAGCGACACATGACGAGGATCGATGGGGCTGCGCTGAAGACGAACGAACTACAAGGTGATTTTCCCGATCCAGAAGTTCATTAAGTTCGTTGGCAAGAGCCTCGGGTAGTGGGGTTGCCATCACTATCTGCTCTACCGCTTGCTTGATAACTTCCCTCTGAGAATCTTGCTGAAGTTGATCCAGATAGCCTACTAATTGTTCAAAATTAGCAGATTCTTCGAGAATTTCTAGGCAAGTACTGCCTGTTAGACACCAGTAGGTGGGAATTTGATCAGAATTAGTTAGAGCTGCCATTTGCAACCTGAGCGCTTTGAAACCGGTGTCCTCCAGATGATAGTCGAGAAGATCTTGCGAGGAAATTAGTTTCATGCCATCAATCCTTGCCAAGTTAGAATGCGTATCAAATTAGAATGGAAGTGAATCAGTTTGCTAGACTTTTGAAAACTATCTTCAAGGAGGCCAAGAGGATAGGTAAATACTGTATAGAATTTAAGAGCTAGACGGAGCTGCTTTTGCCACTCGTCCTGACTGAGATCCCTTTCGGAACTTTCACTTAAAGCTTGCCAATGGGCTTGAGACAGCTCGTTAAGAAGCTCCTCATCAAGTTGATGATGGAGATGAATCATAAAATCGATGAGGTCATGTTGGGCGATGTTCCAAGAGCTATAGCTCCAATCGATCAAAGTCAATCGATCGTTATGAAAGGCCATGTGATTTTGATTGAGACGACCGTGAATCATTGTCTTCGGACAAGCATCCCACTCTGGTAGCCATGTATCTCGTTTGGCGAGCAGATTCATTTGGTGCTGGAAAAGATGATCGTCATACCATTCGGGAAACAGGAATTTACCATTAACAACCAAGGAGCCCCAAAGGATAGATGCTACATTGATCTGATCAATATGAGGCATATAGAGATCGGAGTGAGCGTGAGCCCGCAGCTGGCCATGCAACACCCCTAGCTTCTCAGCGATTCGCTTGGAGTCTTGGATGATCGAACCAATTTTATTACCGAGATCTTCCATTATCACGACATAGGCATCATTTTTACTTTGGCGATAGCAAGCCGGGCGCTTGGGGAGGAACTCTACTAGGGGCTTCGGTGGCTCACGATTGATGCGCCATTCCCTTTCGTGACAGTCGCGATACGGTAAAGCTTCCTGGTATCGAGAGATATACGACGAAAGCAGTTCTCCACAGTTTTTGGTTATGCTTTCGATGACCAACTGGACGTCCTGTCCCGATAGGAGAGACTTTACAACGCAGGTATAGTACTTCGTATCGCCTTGGCCCACCCGGTAGCGAAGCTTCGCTTTGGTGAGGCCGACAAACTTGGGGAGCTTGCGTCGGATGAGGTGTTTCGCAAAATAGGACTGATTCATAATTTCACTAGAAAACGATAGACTTTCTACAAGTACTCCGGGAGTTCCCTCTAACGTTTGTAAAATTGGGGTGAAGAATGCCTTGTCGAGGTGCTCCATACGGAGGCATTCCACAGGGTGATTCTTTAAGAAACTCCGGCGACTCACGGAAAAATAGGATTTAGCCAGAGATGCCAAACCAGAAACTTCAAGAGCCAAAGAAAAGCCAGCTACAATCTCGGCGAGCCGCCCCTGTTTGCCGGGGCCATGGCACTCAATTAACTCTAAGCATTGCTGTTGATGCCCGAAACTGGTCCCTTTGCCAACGGTTTCCAAATCAAGTCGAGGCAAGATCAGAGATGTGTACAAGCCGCCATCAACGGGCTCCACATAGAATTGTCCAATACAGGTGTCAACCATACTTGAAAGGCTTTGACCTGTGGCCATCAGTAGCGAGGGTAAGGTATGGTTTAAACCAAGATGAGTATGCTTGCAGTCGTTTAGGTTGCGATTAGTTTGATGGTGGCGATACGCAGCTAAGATCTCGCTCAAATTTGACTTGAGAATGGTCTGCGCAACGTCTTCAGTTATCATTGCTTCAGCAATGACCTGAATGCCGTTACCTGAAAATAGCGGCGATCGATCGGCTGGGGTATCCCCTTGAAATGAAGAGTCGATCACAAAGTTTTCGATCGTCACTGATTCCTTGGGAAGCATGTAGTCGAGGCACCGTTGGATGAAGGTCCAAGTCGCCTGTTTAACTTTAGATAGGGAACCAGATTCTGCTAGGGTATAATGGAGGCTTATATGAACCTTGGTACCTAAGCTATGGGGCCAGATTTCAACGCGGTCAATTTCAGGAAATAGGTCTTGGATCTGATCAGCCATTTCTGCTTTGTGATCAAGCAGCCAGCGGGTGAAATAGTTAGCTCCTTTGTGGTTTTCAAATATCATTAGCGGGTTGAGCCGGATGGATTGTCTCATCACTCGTGTCGATACACCTCCACTCATACTCATAGCCTTCGAACCCCGCGCCGCCGAGGCAACCAAGGATGTTTCATTAGTCGCAAAGGGTGCATAGATGGGGCCAGACACCCGCTCCCCATGAAAGTGGAGGGGACCAGCAACACCTACTGGCATTTCAATGGAACCGATGAAGTTCTCGACTTTTGTGGAGGCGTCAGCTGGGTCTAGGTAGCAATGCTCTAAGCCGCTAAGTGGTTGAGCAGTGCGTTCTCTTAGAAAGTTTAGCCGCTGTAGGCGAGACTGTTCATTGGCGTCTCCTCTGGCTGGAATGGGAATCCATTCCGGGCTAGGTTCTGGTTCGGATTCCAGCAACCCATAGAGATCTTGATAGACCTGTTTCATGATGGCATCGCTGTTATCATCATCGACCATCATGGCTACGTGAATTCGCTCGATATCGAGTTGAAACGTGATCCGTTTAATTCGAAAGTTCAAAGGCCCGTAAGTACGGTATTGAGAAACGATATAAACCTGCTCGACGCTGGCACCCACATGAAAGGGACTGTTTTCGCGATAGGGTGGTGTGATCGCCAGACCTTGGGAGGAAACGTCATCGATGGGTGACTCTAGTGATTCATCCTCACGTGAGTAGCGCAGCGTCCAAGGTTCGTTTGTAATTTTGATCCGTACAGAATGTCGAGCATCCTTGCTCATGCAAACCTTCCAAACTAAAAAATCCTGAATTAACTTTCGGCGAAATCGCTGAAATTGTTTGAGTTTGCTCCTGACAAGTATTTAAAGGGCTGTTATAGTTGACAAAAAATAGCCGCAAGGGGTGAGGGCAAGCATTCTGCTAACCCCAGGCGAGGTGGTAAGGTGTGATTTTCAAAAGGTGTTGAACGATGATAAACGATTATAGGTGGATGATTGCTAGCCTTATCATCTGGCAGCTTTGTCTGAATGCTTGTAGTTCCAACCAGGAAATCGAGCGTGAACCCTTTCGCCAGCATTTCTTTTCTGGTGATGTTCGGGTCTGGGCTCTCGATAGCAGCCCCTACCAAGATAAACTCGAAGACTGTGTTTATCGCAACGAGCCTGATAAGGCTTGCTCCTATCTCACACTTCCACCTCTTGGACAAGAAGAAGTACTTGATCGCACGGCTATTGAAGCTCGGGTGGTGGCTTCGGACCCTTGGTTGCGGGCGCAATTTGTGTCATTCATGGATCGTGTGCCTGAGAGCCTTTGGCCCCTATTTGCGCCAGTCACGGCAATTGTCTTAAGTCGCAATCTGAGTCATTCTTTTTTTTGGGCCCTCAATGGAGTGCTCTACCTTGATGCTAATTTGTTCTGGCAGGAGCTTGAGGAAAGCTATCAGGTGCCAGTAAAGTCCCGCCTACACAACGGTTTTGCCGGGTATTCCTATTACCTCGAAGTTGTCAGAACTCCGGAAATTTCAGGAGATCTACCTCGCACTGAAGACGAGATTTGGCCTAATTTTGCCTCTGAATTATTTCATCAATTGGCTCATGCCAATGACTTTATGGGCACGGATATGAGTGCAGCCTATGCTGGGATCACCCCCTATCAGTTAGCGGTCAATCGCATGGATCAGCGCTTACACGATGGCCTAGGCATCACTCTAAATGCTCCGACGCTGACCGCGTTGGCTCGGAATATTGTCTACCAGGAATATAGTAGTCTCCTGCTTGGTGTTGACGTCGAGACTGTTGAAAGCCTTTGGCAGGAAAGTGAGGCGACACATTTTTTGTCGTTTCTCAGTCCCGAAGAAGATTTCGCCTACCTCGTGCAGTCTTTGATCTTGGATCAATATCTTGATGTCGAGGAGCAAATCTACCTGGTTCCTAAGGGCCAGGAGTTGGATGAAAACGGGTTAGTGGGTATAGCTTGGGGGGCAAGTCGTTGGGTTCGCAACGAAGATGTTTTTCGACGGGCACAAATAGCACTTAGCTCGATATTAGGCGATGATAGTCAAGGTGATGGCATTCCTAGTCAGGAAGCCGAGATTTTTTCAAAGGATACCCGGGTTCCTGCGATTCGGCCATAAGCTCTTAAAACCCGATACCCATCACACCAAAGTAAAAGGCCAGCCCCTGGTGAGAGGGGCGTATGTGTCTAAGGTCGAATGAATTGAACCAGCAGGTTCGGGTAGCGGGGATTTGCATCAGCATCTATCACAGTGAAGTCTGCGAGTCTCAGCCCTTGGGTGTGCTCGATCTGAAAAAGCTTCTTCTTTGAAGTCTTTGGCTGGATGGTTCCCCATTCAACCGAACCAAAGCGGCTAAATGTTGATAGATCAAATTCAAAGAGCCCGACCGCAAAACGATCGTTATTTTGTACCTCGATAAGCAAGTCCTTACTACCTGGCTTGGGCAGAAAAACATTGACGAGAATGTGGCTGCCACTAAAGCTATTGGCATTAGCCTTGCTGTATATCGTACGAGGCCGGATTTCTGTTTTCACTCCATCGATGGCTGAGGCGATGGGAGCAAAGCTGACTAAAAAAGATAAGTACAGAATTAACTTGGACATTTTTGTGCTCCTACAGACGTTGGTCAAATCCTCCCATAGGGTACATCGGTATTTTTACTAGGTGACTTGAGGAAAAAATCGGACGGGTCTAAGGCCCTAGGACGGCAAAGAATTTTGGAGGGGTGTCAGAGTTAATTCAGAGAGCAAGATCCCGAAGGATCTTGGCATTGGCTATTTGTTGTTTTGGTTTTTCGACTGGTCATACAACGCGTCGAAATTGATTGGTGCAAGCACTAGTGGAGGGAAGCTCCCCTTCAGACACATGCTGTCAACAGCCTCTCGGGCGTATGGGAAAAGAACATTCATGCAGAAAGTTCCTAGAACGCGATTCAATTGCTCGCCTTCAAGGCCCTTTATCATGAAGATCCCAGCCTGCTCAACTTCGACGATGAATGCAGTTTGCTCGCCAACTTTTACAGTGGCTGTTAGCTCAAGCACCGACTCATAAAGATCACCTTCAACCTTACGGTTCTGGTTGCGAATATCTAGATTCACCTGTGGTTCCCACTTTGTCTTAAAGCTTGCCACGGGATCTGGGGATTCAAAGCTAAGGTCTTTCAAGTAGATGCGTTGTAGCGCCACTTGTACTTGGTTTTGGTTCGACATACAGACTCCTGATAGTTATTTTTGGCCACCATAGGGGCCGATCCAGGGACTGTAGTTCAAAATCTGATGATTCACTAGAACTTTTTGGGTCTGTAGCATGCCCACCAAGGAATTAATCCGTATTTCAAGAAACTATTCGGGGGACGTTACGCTAAGTTTATGAAATCCTCACTTTGAGCCACTGCCTCGGCATGGACCCTTTGCTGGGGGTTGCCACCAACGGTTGAGGTGGTCAATTTGTAGACTTTATATCTTTCGGATTTAACAATTCTTAAAGACTGTAAAAAAAGACCTTTTTTCCTAACCCGTCATCGTTTATGACAATTCATTCGGCCGAGTGTCATCCGAACTCACCTTGAATATGTTAAAATTACACGTGTTTTGGGTGCCGCTTGATTTTGTGAGTACTTCGAGTTGTTAGTGATGGCGGTTGTGTTCTCAAACATCATTTCTGAATAGGAAAGGCGCATGATGCTACAATCCTCACGAGCCGCATGGTTTCGGCTCAAATCCAGTTTCTTCTTGTTGACCCTGCTCGTTTGGGATGGCCTTAGTTTAGCGGCGGGCGGGGGAGGGGCCAGCGACCAAAATTTTCCACTGCCATTGGATAGCTACGCTGACAAAGACCTCGACCTTTTTGGAAAGTTAGCCTTTCGCATTGAACAGGACCCTTTCAACCTCGTTGCTCTCGTGATTTTCCTTTGTGCGATCACACACACCTTCTTCGCTGGAAAAATTGCCCATTATGCTCACGTGGTTCAGGAGCGCCATATCAAGCGCCGGATCGAATCTGGCAATGCAGGAATGGGCGCAGATGATGTGTCATTTCTCGGGAAACTTCTCCACTTTTTAGGTGAGGTTGAAGCCATCTTTGGAATTTGGGTTCTCGCCTTAATGGGAGCCATTGCCGCATCGAAAGGCTGGGGAACTGTTGTCTATTACGTGAATTCAAAGGTTGTTTATATCGAGCCGATGTTTGTTGTGGTGATCATGACCATTGCTGCAACGCGACCCATACTCAACTTTTCCGAAGCTCTTCTGCGTTCCTTTGCAAAACTTGGCAAGGAGTCGGTAGCAGCTTGGTGGTTATCCATACTAACCTTAGCCCCTATTCTTGGTTCATTCATCACAGAGCCCGCTGCCATGACAATCGCTGCGATGTTGCTCTCAAAACAGTTCTATCGCTTAAAGCCGAACGATACGTTTAAATATGCGACACTGGGCTTATTGTTCGTCAATATTTCTGTTGGTGGGACATTGACAAACTTTGCAGCACCACCGGTCTTAATGGTCGCTGCACCCTGGGATTGGTCGACTGGCTATATGCTTACCAACTTCGGTTGGAAGGCAGTACTTGGTATTGTCATCGCGAATGCCGTCTACTTCTTAATTTTTAAAGGGCATTTCAAGCAACTTGAAGAGTACAAGGAAAGTCATCGGCAATCCGAGGTTGAGGTTACAGCCAGTGACGACAGCAAAAACGTGCCTTTTTGGGTCACCGGAGTTCACATCTTGTTCTTGGTTTGGACTGTCATCAATGCTCACTATCCTGTACTTTTCATCGGCGGGTTCTTGTTCTTCCTTGGCTTCAAAGATATGACTCCTCAACATCAGAATCGCCTCGAACTCAAGACAGCTATCCTCGTTGGCTTTTTCCTAGCTGGTTTGGTGAATCATGGTGGTGTTCAGGGCTGGTGGATTGCGCCAGTGTTATCAAGCTTGGGAGAAACACCTTTGATGTTGGCTGCTACAACACTTACAGCATTCAATGATAACGCTGCCATCACATATCTAGCTACTCTAGTGCCAGATTTTACCGAAGGACTTAAGTATGCGGTTGTTGCAGGTGCTGTGACGGGTGGTGGTCTTACTGTTATTGCCAATGCTCCTAACCCTGCTGGTCAATCGATTCTATCTAAGTTCTTCACCAATAAGAGCGTGAATCCCTTGAACCTGCTCCTAGGGGCTATCATTCCAACGATCATTCTCGGGACTGTGTTCATGATCTTTTAGATTACGAGCAATTCAGGAGGAGGGGCTAAGGTTTTCTTAGGGCCCCTTCTTGTATCTCATGCCTGCCTTCACTTTCGTTCGTCTAGCCATATGATCTTGTCATCGTTGCAATGACAGCCAGGGCCTTTAAAATACTCAACGCAAGCCTCCATGACACCTTTACGGTCCTTACAAACATCTTCGCACTCCGCCCATAGTTTAGCCGTCACGGGAGTGGCGCAGGAGTTGACAAGTAGGTAGACACTCACCAAAATGAGTCGTTTCATATATGCTCCTTCAATTCAACGTATCTTCCCTTAGGGACTGCCGTTATAATATAGCAGAAAATCAGTGCATGGGTGGGGAGCCCCAATTCAATTTGTAGGATTGGTTACATGTCGAGGTTGACTTTGTTTTCTGTTTTTCTGGCGATGCCTCTCCTGGCAATATCCAGTTCGTTGCTGGCCTCGTCGAGCTTGTTTCCCATCCAAAGTCGTTTCCCATTAATTTTTGCCTCGTCCTCATGGCGGCTCAGCGCGGAGTCAGTGGAGGGGGTTTATCAGGAAGAAGAGGTGCAAGATAGCGGAGCGAGCATTGGAGAGTTTCGCGCTGTAGCCGATGGTGGAATCATTGATTTTGCTAGCTATAGCTCCATAAACTTCTTGAGGTTAGGCTTTGGGATGACCAGAGAAGTGCTCCAAGCTGACAATGAAACCACTGTGTTCTTTGGCGATCGTGAGGTCGTCTCCGAAGTTTACACCAGGCGGGAGCTCTATGCCCTCAGCCCTTACGTTGGAATTCGCTGGGGAGCCTTTCTTTATGGGCTAGAAACAAGCCTTTTTTGGGGTAAGCGGCGGGTGGACTTCGGGCTGGGAATCGATGCCGATAGCGAAGTCAAGTTCCATGAGTTGCGTCATGAGCTTTATTTGCTCCTAGGTGATTTTGTTCTTTCTTTGCAATACCAACAGGGGGTACGTGCGGTCGAGGAATACTATCGTATCTTGAGGCATGGCTCATACGAGGCTTCCCTAGTCTATCAACTCAATGACTTGCGTTTAGGGCTTGAGTATAGAAACATTCTCACCAATCAATTTGATGATGGGAGCACTATCGGTCATGAGATCCAAGTGAGCTGGGAAGGACGCTTGACGGATGGGATTATCCTAGGGATGGCCCTAAAAAATCGTCCCCGGCACTACAAACAAGAATCAGATATCTATCTTGACAACATGCATCGGTTTCGCTGGATGGTTTATGCTGACCTTGAAGAGGATGGCGGTCATGTGGGTTTGGGGCTATCTCAGGCTATCTATAGCTTCGACGGACGTACTCTTGACATCAGCTACCAGCCCATATACCTGAACATTACATTCCGCTCTCCTCTAGAGCACGAGATGCTTTGAGCCAAAAACTTACTTATTGATAATATGGAGCTTAACCGCTTGTGACCTGCTTCCGAGCTGCCGACGACCCCCTACAGGAAGTTTCATTTTTGGTATGTCATGAGAAAATATTATCGTATAGCGACCGTTTTAATGGTGATGGTTGTTGGAATTGTCGCTGTGAAGCTCTATTACAACTTCAATCGACATGACTTTCATGCTGATTTTGCCAATGCCTTGAATAGGCAAGGTAGGGGTTACAAGCAGCTGGCAGATTTGAAGAAAGCCGGAGCTAAGCTTCAAAAATCTCTTGAAAACTTTCGCCGTACCGAGATACTGGACCGCGACCTTCGAAGTTATCGGCAAGTTCTTGCCCAATTGCCTGGTCGAGGGGAAGGCTCCGCTGTGGATAGTATTGAGGAACTGAAGTACAGATGGCTAGAGTCCGAAAATGACCAAGACCTAAGGAGTGAGCTCAATAAGAATGCCTCGATTTTGTTATTCCATATTAGAAAATCACCCATGCCAGCAAAAAATATGTTAACGCGATACTACTGGCAACTCAGGACCCTAGAAAAAGACTATTTGAGAACCTTCGATCGTAGCAACCTTGAGAAGGCGGCTGGGCTAGACTGGGCATTTTATGTAGCTTTCAAAAGCAAGCAGGACGACTTGGAAGCTCAACGGGCCAAGGCCTTTGTCACGCGTTCTCTAGGGACTTATCTTAGTAGCTGGGAAACCTTGATTCATCGTCATGAGGCTCTAGAGACCTTAGAGCCTTTATGGCTTAAGGTGAGCGACGGCTTTGCTAAGTCCCACGATGCTCGGGTTACTCAATTAGAGCAAGAGATTAGAATGGCCGAAAAAGAATTTGTTGATGGGGTTCAATCCCCAGGCTTTACCGGGGATATGATCAGCATTGGAATTATCCTCTTGGGAGGCTTGGTTTTGATTTGGGAATTTGTTCGCTTGCAGTCTCATGTGGACGAAGTGAAGCAAGATGTGCAGACCCTAGGGCAATTTACCTATCAAGCCGGAGTCTACTTTAAGACCCACGGCGAGAAACTCTTATTAAATGTGCAAGGTCACGGTCGCATGATCAAAGAGGCCGGTGGCTGGATTCAGAATTTTTGCGCCGACATGGCCAGGGGAGTCAAGCGGCTAGAAAGTGATCTGTCCGCTCTTTCTGATAGCAGCGATATCGATAAGCGGGAGCAACTTAAAGATGAGGTTAGCCGGATTGGCAAGCAATTAGATATGGAGTTGGACCAGGTTCTCGCTCACTTAGATGCCAACCGAAGAGAAAGCCCAGAATCGAGAGCTACTAACGGAGCCCACGACGAACACAAACTTACGATTACCCGTAGGTTAAATGAGACCATGAAGGGGTTTGATAGCATGGTGCTACAGACCAAAGTGCTATCGTTCAATGCTGCCATCGAAGCTTCGCGAGCTGGAGAAAGTGGTCGTGGATTCACAATCGTCGCGGATGAAATCAACAAACTTGCGATTGAGATACAGCAGTTGAGTCGTCAACTAAAAGATAACATGGTGGCAGCAATTGCTACAGAGCCTCGTCCCGATGAGTATGCGGAGAGTTCGACATCGACTCAAAGCAATGACATCGAATTTATAAAAGCGAAGCTTCAGAATGTTCATCAGTCCGTCGTTCATTCGATCAAAGATCTCGTAGACGAGCTGGCGCAAACCCATAAAGAAACCTCAGTTCCTTCAAATTGGCTCGAAGATATCAAGAGTTATGTTGGGCGGGCAGAGCAATTTACAGAGAAACTTGCTTATATGGAGCAGCTTCTTGCTCAAAATAAAGCGCTATCGGAAAAGGGGTTAGAAAACTCTGCAAAGTTCTTTGAGATGTCTGGTGGTGATGTTCAGACAAAGCAGCAGGATGTCGTTGCCATGGCTGAGCAAGAAAAAGTACCGGTTCCAGCCTTAAAGAAGGCAGGCTAAGGAATGAGTTTCTATCCAGCCTTGCTTTGTTGCAATTTCTCTTTTTGATCAAGGGCTTTTTTATATTTGGGGTCATACTTGAGCGCCCGTTGAATGGACTTTTGGGCATCAGCTATTTGTCCTAGTTTTCTCTGTGAGATGGACATATTAGTGTAAATGATTGGTTTCAGCTTGTCGGTTTTTAAGGCCTTAAGTGCCGTCTTGTATAGCTTGAGCGCATTTTCATAGTTCTGTTTCTTAGATGCCAAAACCGCAGCATTGTTAAAATAACCAGCAGCTTCCTCTTCCGATGCAGATTTATGAAGGAGTTCAAAGGCTTCCTCCATCTCGCCAAGATCGATTTTAACCTGAGCTACTTTTTCAACCGTGTCGTTGGTATCAAGTTGAAGGTCTTCTTGAAGGTCTAAAGCTTCATGGTAGTAGCCCATAGCCTTGTCCAGATCGCCACTGCCATAAAAGGCATCACCAAGCATTACAAGTCTTTCGGGGTTTTGAGGGCTCAATTGGTTGGCTGCTTCGAGGAGGCTAGTCGCTTGAGACCACCGACTGGTTTTCATAAGGACTTTCGCCAAGAGGTTATTGGCTCTCAGATTAGTAGGCTCTTTAGTCGTTAGTTCCAGAGCAATGTTTTCCGCAGTTTGAAGCTCGTCTTTACGAAAGGCTAGGTTACCGTATTCAAGTTTCACCTTAGGGTTATGCTGGTACTGCTTGTAGGCCTCTTCAACATTTTCATCAAGATCCGCTTGAACATAGTTGTCATCACCAGCGGAGAGACGTTTGAGCATCAAGTTTAGTTCTTCGGAGCCTTGCTTTGATCGTAGCATTTCGATAGTAGTAGCGAGGGCAAGACTAGCTTCTGATGAGCTAACCACCTTGTCGATACCGACATCATTGGCAAAGGCTAGGACGCTGGGTTTCAGTTCAGGATGGATCGTGATTCTTAAGATATGAATCATACCTTTGGGCCAGGACTGGTGGAACTTCCGCGCTTGGCTAGGATCTGAAGCACTCCAATCATGGATGAAAACGGATGATTTGAAGCTCCCGATGGCAGGTAAGACATCCATCAATGTGCTGACGAAGTCAACTTTATAGTGCATCATCGCCAGGCTTTTCCGCAGTTGATTGCGATGAGGACCATTTTTCGAAAGAAACAGTATCTGATTGTCGAGTTGTTTGCTCAATAATGCCTCCCTAATCCTATCTTAAACCTAAGATTAAGTTTTTGGTATCAGCAACTCTAGTGAAATTTTTCCTAGTGATTCACGCTAAGATGGAGGCGGGGATATGAACATAGACGGATGACATTGGGGAAATTTATGGAGTCAGGTCACGAGCAGACCGAATCCCTGAGAAAGCTGCCACCTCTCGGTTTCTTGCTTACGCTTAGCAAACGTTATTGGCTTTCACTTCTACTATTTGTTGGGCCGATAGCGGCATTTGTTGTTATGGGGATGTCGAAGCTTGAGCTTGAATACGGTTCCCAGGCTGTTGTGATCTTTGATCCGCGAGATAGTGCTTTGACGGTGGTTGATACCCAGTATCCGGAATTCGAACACGTAATCAGTAATTACGATGCGGCTTTAAAAGACCTGGGATTTTTGGGGCGACTTAGCGAGCGAATGGGCTACTTGGAAGGCGATGTTTCAGGAGAAGAGAAGCCTTGGTATAAGGTCTTAGCCGTTGATGTCATCCCTTCTGATATCCTCCCCGAATCTTGGCTTCTGGAGGGAGAGGCCTACCGTCGTTACTCCCTCGCGATGTGGCTAGCTACAAGGCTTGAAGGTAGTTCTAATAACTTCGATTTACAACTTTTTCTGACTGGAACAGGGACATCTCCCATGGAAGCTCGTCGCCTTGTAAAAGCTTCGATGGATTTGTTTATTGAAGATCAGCTTAATGAATATCTCAATAAGCTCGATTTTTTCCTCGACTTCTACCAGGGGCAACTGGAAGAAGAACGAATGAATCTCGATAAGCTGTCCGGTGTGATCTCGATCTACGATAGTGAGAAGGCTGATGTCCCCTTACGCTTAGGGCGTCAGGCTAAGAAAAAGCTAAAAGATCAAGAACGTAGCAAAATCAGTGAGATCGTCAAAAAGCAAGATGAGATGGGCCGTATATTCGAGAGTGAGGTCGATAGTAAACTTCGCCTTGAATCCGAGCTTGCCAATTTGCTAACCAAGAGGGGGCCGAGGCACCCAGAAGTCGTGCAAAAAAAATCGGAACTAGACAAGATTCGCCGATCAGGTCGCGCGAACCGCCTGCGGGGGCAAATCGATCGAATGTTGCGTCAGCTGTTCCAGCTTCAAGCGCGCATGAAAAGAGCGGGTATTCCGATTGATTCGAGTTTGCAAAATAGTGGCTTGCAAGGTGATGAAAGCCTGTTTCTAGCTAGTCTGATTCAGAAAGTAAAGGAGTACCAATACGAGAAGCAGTCGATCGAAAGACAGCTAGCGAGCCCAGATCAGCGTCATAGGTTTCGTTTTGCGGTAGCTCCGAGCATAGAGTCTCGCATCGCGAATAAGAAAGCTATTCTGATGCAAGGTGGGATTGGATTAGGCTTAATTATTTTGACTTATCTATTAACCTTGTGGATTAGAGATAGAAGTAATCCTATTGCCTATGATAGTTGGCGGGTTCAAAACCTGGCACTAGGGCATCCTGTCTTAAGTTTTTCGAACAAGGTTCTTCGTTATGCAGAGCCTTTGCTGTCTGAAGATCTAAGACAATTGAAAAATCAGCTCACTGATAAGGCTGAAGGGGGTGCTTCTCGGCTTACTTTCTTTCAGAGGGTGAGGGAGTTGACGAGTTTGGCACAACCCATAAATAAGAGGCCGATATTGATACTACCCATAGGATATCGCGATGAAGGCCATTATCTACCAGCAGCAGTAAGTAGCGTCTTAGGAGATGCAGGGGAAAGCACTCTGCTCGTGGATATGAATCCGGTACATCCGGTGTCCGACGCTAAAGATCGCAAGAATGATATTAGTGATTTTCTAGCGGGTCGTTGTAAATGGGGTGAGGTCAAAACGCCAAGAGACAAGATGACGAGTTTTGACTATGCCAGGCTTCATCCTGGTAATCTTAAGGCTATCAAACTGAACCCGCTTCGTAAATTATTTAGAGCACTCAATGAGCAGTACGAAAACATTGTCGTTTTCGGCCAACCAGCCCCGTTTTTCGTTGAAAATCAATCGCTCGCCCAAGTTGCTGATCAGTGTTTCCTTGTGGTGGCCCTGGGCTCAGCGCGTTACGAGGATATTCGCCGTAGTTTAGATGTTATCCCTAGGAAGTCGCTTCAGGCCGTTGTTATATTGGAGGCGTGATCGGCTAGAGCGGGCATTACTGTAAACAGTGAGGCGAAAGATTATCAAACCCAAAACCAATATCTCCCTGGCTAGGATCTTTAAATCCCGCGAGTTCAATCTTATAAATTTCATGTCTGCCTGTTGGAGATGATAGCGTATAACGACTCAGGCGAGCATCTCCCTCGAAAATATTTGCGATCCTGGTATCAATTTGATCGATGGTGATTCCATTGCTATCCATGGCCCGTATGAGGAAGTATTCTGATGAATCCACATCGATCAGTTCAAAACGTGCTTCTTTGGTAGGGAAAGTGTAGTCGATGTAGATTGTTTGCTGCTCTGTGTTGTCTTGCAAGCCTTCTGTCATAAAAAAGTCGCCAGTGGCCTCAGGGTCATCTTCGTTTTCTCCATTGGTACGGCCACGATTATCAACATAAGCTCTAGGGTTGCCGCTACCATATTCAGCTAGCTGCAAGGGGAGGCCAGAGGCTGTGGAAAGCTGGATTCCGTGGCTATTCAAAAACTGGGTGCTGATTGCAGTGCCACGGGCTTCTGTTTGACCGAGATCTTCAAAGTTGATCAGCGGCAGGGAGCACCCATCCCAAACAATTAGAAGCGTTGTTTGGTAGTCTTCAATATTGGTATTTAAGTCTTGATCGACTTGAGCACTCACCCGGACTCGGCTGGTGACGGTGGGGCTCCTGACCGTGATTCGATAAGTTTGAAGCCACTCTGGTGTTGCTCCAGTGTTTTCTACCGTTACAGTTTGATCTGACTCTACCTGCCACGTGATATCAATGGAGTCAGGGTTTACCTCGTCATTGCCTTCGATGCGACAGCCAATAGCAGCAGATTGAGTCGTTCTCTTGTCGGACAGCTCCTGGCAGCTTAGGTAGGCACCTGTCACTGGTGTTGGTTGGACAACAAGTTCTTCGTCTGCCACTGTTTCTTCAGCCGACTTTATGGTGCTTCCTTGGTCCTTTACCGCTCCATCAAAGTGACTTTTGTCACAGGCCATTGGCAAAAGGCCTACCAGGATGGTGATGAAAATGGAGCGCACAGTCATGTCGAATTCTTTCCAAGCAGTGGGGGCAGCAGAAGGCCCTTAATTAAGTCTTATTAGGTCTGTATTTCGTTTCGGATTTACCATTGTTTTTGTGAGCTAAGTTTTTAGAAGTGGAATATCATGAGCAAATTCGTCATGCAATTATGTGACGTACTTAGTTGGCGGCGACTATTTGCATAAAGTTGATCGACTCCTGTTCTTACAATGTAAGTATCTGAAAAATGACACAGATTTGACAATTCTCACTCATGTCGTTTGGTACGATGGCGCTCCGACCTCATTGAAAGAGACGCAAACTACTGGAGTACCCATGGATCTGAGCTACGAACAACGTCCTCGTCTTGATTACCCAATTATTGCTTTCATCGGCCTGGCCCATATTCTTGCGATACTAGCATTACCATTGGTAAGTATTCCAGCATTGGTGGCCTTTTTCTGCTTTTATGGGGTGACTGTACTTGGCGTTACAATGGGGTATCATCGGTATTTCACCCATCGGTCATTTGAAGCCCACCCCCTTTTGACCTATGGCCTAGCTATCTGCGGAACCCTAGCACTTCAGGGCAGTATCCGCGATTGGGTGTCTCATCACCGATTGCATCATGCTGGCTCCGACACAGAGCGAGATCCTCACGATGCCAGTCGCGGATTTTGGTATGCCCACGTCCTTTGGCTTTTTGCTGTGGACCCAGACATCGATGACCCAACCATGAGGAACAGGCTTTGCCGCGATATTGATGCTGATCCAATTCTCCGATTTTTAAGCCGACCTAGCACTATTTTCGGTTTGCAATTGGCGCTTGGCCTAACGCTGTGGGGGCTTTGGGGATTCGAAGCGATGATGTGGGGTGTTTGGGTGCGGCTTGTTGCAGTATGGCATGTAACCTGGTTCGTGAATTCCGCATGTCATAAGTTCGGCTACAAAAACTTCGACTGCGGCGACCTTTCGACAAACTGTTGGTGGGTCGCATTGCTTAGCTTTGGAGAAGGTTGGCATAACAACCACCATGGGGTGCAATCATCGGCTCGCCATGGTTTGCGCTGGTGGGAGTTTGATATCACCTGGCAGTTTATTCGTTTAGGTGAGGTTCTCGGGTTGATTACAAAAGTTAAGGAAGCATCGCTGCCGGAAGCAGACGATGTTTGCCTTCCAGAAGAATTGAATGCTGTTGCTCGTGCTTAGTCTTTAAGCCTCCACAGCAACGTCGAGAGCTAATCGAGCCATGTCTTCAAAACTTGATTCCCGCTGCCTTGCTGGAAGATTTTCATTGGTGACAAGGCTATCACTGACAGTAAGTATGCTGAGGGCTCGTGCTCCGTAGCGAGCTGCTAAAGTATATAAAACGTTGGACTCCATCTCCACGGCCAACACTTGATGATCTGTCCATGGTTTAAGAGCTTCCAAATCATCCCCGTAAAATCGGTCTGTGGCAAGGACATTGCCAATACGAGTTGCAATAGACGAGCCGACTGCTTTTTCGTAAGCAAGTTGTAAGAGAGAAAAGTCTGCAATCGCCGCATAATCTTGGCCATTGAACGTTATTCTATTCATCGATCCGTCAGTACATGCACCCATTGCAATGATGATATCGCGAAGCTTCAATGTCTTATTCAAGGCTCCGCAGCTTCCAATTCGAATTAGGTTTTTGGCCTGATAGCTTTGGATCAGTTCGTAACCGTAGATAGCTAGAGATGGTTGTCCCATTCCCGTTCCTTGAACGGAAATCCGCTTGCCCTTGTATGTGCCTGTGAAGCCGAGCATGTTGCGAATGTCTGTATAGCAAAACGGTTCTTCAAGAAATGTTTCGGCCACAAACTTTGCCCTCAAGGGGTCTCCTGGGAGAAGGACGGTTTCGGCAATGTCGCCTTGTTTCGCTGCTATGTGGTGACTCATGATTAGCTCCGATTTTAGTTTTTCCGGCTATTTTGACTTCCGCCGCTTATAGTCCATTTAGCTTGTCTATGATCTTGCAAGATGAGGAGCTGCCGATACGAGATGCACCAGCCTGAATCATCTTAAGTGCAGCATCGAGAGTTCTTACTCCGCCACTGGCTTTGACCCCTAGGTGAGGGCCCACTGTTCGTCTCATGAGTTCGATATCTCCCTTAGTCGCGCCAGACTTCGTGAACCCAGTGGAGGTTTTGACAAAAGCTGCGCCAGCTGCTGATGAAATCGCGCACGCGATGACTTTTTCTTCGTCGCTGAGTTCGCTAGTCTCGATGATAACTTTTACGGGAATCGAATCGGACGCCTTAATTACGGCGGATATGTCATGAAACAAGCCAGTGAGGTCTCGATCATGGAGTAGTTGTCGATTGAGGACCATATCAATCTCTTTGGCGCCATTTTTAATTGCTTCAATGGTCTCTTGATGCTTTTTTTCTGGGCAGCTTTGGCCGCCGGGAAAGTCGATAACCGTTATGGGAAGAACATTGCAGTCACGAAGCTGGCTCTGGGCTAAGGTGAGCCATTTGGACTCAATGCAAACCGTTTTAAAACCATACAGTTTCGCTTCGTCACATAAATTCTTGATTTGTGTCTCGTTTGCATTGGGATCTAGCAAGGTGTGATCAATGAAGCTCGCTAGTGATTCCTGACTTAGTGTATCCATAACTCTCAAGCGCCTCCTAATTTTTAGGTTAACCTTGGCATATTTCAGTATAGCAGTAAAAACAAGTATAATTTATCGATACTTACTATGCTAGGCTCGCTATATGCCAAGGCCTCGGCTTATCGAGTTGTTGTTAGTCGAGTCTTGTATGAACTTTCAAAGTGAGGCTATTAACTGTTGCGGAAGCACTTGGGCTTGCGTTCGATATTTCGACGAACCATTCTCCATCTACGGACTCATCACCTGGATTATTGCCTTTTAACTCTACATCTTCAAAATTGACAGTACCATTGTAGTCTTCTTTAGATGAAGGTGTGAAGATCTCATGGCTATAATAGACTTTTCCGTCATAGTAAGGTGGCTCAATGAGTTTGATAGATACTGCATTTAGATCGGCCCCAGTTAATTTCATGTCAGCGGTGATGTACACAAGAACCGAGCCGCCTTCTGCATTGAGTTCACCTAAGGAAACTTTCCTAACTTCACCAGCTTCGATATCCAGATCGACTCCTGGGCTAAGGATGATTGTCTCGTTGACGAGTTCGGCCAACGGGTGACTTTTTACTTTGCTATTTGAGCTATTACTACTTTCGCAAGCGAAAACCATGGCAGTCAAAAAGCTCAAAAGGACTAACTTATTCATAATACTTTCCTAACAATTCAAGAGGTTCAATCCAAAATGGAAACTCCACCACAACGGGGAAGTGTCTTAAAGCAATTTTGAGGCCAAGGTATGGCTCTAAAATAATGAGATTTTTTATTCGAGCGTTGCAAACAAACTTGTGATTCATGAAATATTTTTACACTAGCTAGGTTTCCAAAG
Organism: Pseudobacteriovorax antillogorgiicola; assembly: GCF_900177345.1. Lineage (NCBI taxonomy): Bacteria > Pseudomonadati > Bdellovibrionota > Oligoflexia > Oligoflexales > Pseudobacteriovoracaceae > Pseudobacteriovorax > Pseudobacteriovorax antillogorgiicola. The sequence goes on along the minus strand of NZ_FWZT01000022.1, from coordinate 131,923 downwards.
ATATCTTCGCCTTCTCATGCTGCGTATATAGGAGGCATTCATTTTTCGAGCCAGGAATACGATAATCTTGATAGGAGGTCGCATTGAGTCGCAAGCTACTGGACATAAACGCAAGTTGGACTGCCCGAGAACCGGTTCAAGGCTGGGTGCACTTCCGCATCAGCGGTCGAAGACGTCCCTCGAAATCCTTGCTTGAGGTGGAACTCATGGCAGTTTGTGATCGGTCCGTAAGATTTTGGCTTGCGGCGGATTGTTTGACGGATCGCGAGAACTGGCTTCCTGGTTGGCGATAAGAATTTTGCTTGAAGGAGAGTGTTATGGTGACTATTTTTTACGATAGTCTTTGTCCAGTATGCAATGCTGAGATTGCATTTCTCCGCAACCGAGATAAACGTGGCCAGGTGACTTTTATCGATATCACAGAGTCTAGCTTCGATCCATCACGCTATGGTCGGTCGTTGGATGATTTCATTGGCTCAATTCACGGTATTGATGAGGATGGTGACCTTATAAGTGGTATGGCTGTTTTCCGATCGACTTATCGCGCAGTCGGGATCGGTTGGCTGATGTCCTGGACGGGATGGCCTGTAGTCAAGCCCCTGGCAGATTTTGGATACCATGCCTTTGCCAAAATTAGGCCTAAAATATCACGATTTAAAGGTACTGCCTGCGAAAGTGACCGTTGCCAGGTCAAGGCTAGCAGCTAGAGCCTGCTAAAATTTGTAGCTAATCTTCGGCAATGGTAAAAGCGACCATTCCAGTTCCGGCTTGAATCTATAGTCGAACTTCTCTAGGGGGTAGAGGTCTTGACCTCCCTCAATGAGATCAAGCCCACTTAGGCCGGCCGATAACAAAAAGTTGAAGCCAAGAAAGTATAGGCTTTTTCCATAGCCACTGTTGGTCTCGTACTCTCTTTTCCCCGATAAAAGATAGATTGTTCCCAGGGTGAGGTTACTATACATGGTCAAACGACTAGCGTTGGCCCTTTGGAGCTCTTTCAGCTGAACAATCTTCCTTCTAAGCTCTTCAGGGCTGCCCTTATATTCTAGGAAATGGTGATCCAACAAAAGGTGACTGGGTTGATAGTGGTCCCGTAAGGACTCCTTGATAGACAGGATGCCTCCTGTATGAAATGCCGTATAAGTTACCTGAGTGATCAGATCCCCACGATCAAAAAAAGCTCCCCATAAGCCAAAGCCAGTGGCTGCCAATCCACCGATAAGCTTCACATTATAAAGATCTGCTCTGCTCCGCTCTTGCTCTGCCCGAATGAACTCCTGCCATTTTTCATCGTCGGTCACTTGCTGACCATAAAGCTTAGCACCGGCAAACAAAAGGATCAGACTATATCTGATAAGAGAGGAATACATTGCTTCTTTGTTGCCTTTCTATCTGTAAACGGTTGGCTTGTTTCTCATTGCTAAACTGGATTCCCAAACGATAGTTGTTTGTGCTCAAAATTAAACCCAGCGAGCTTTTCAACGCTGACGAAGAGAGAAATGCTTGAAGATTTGGGGTGACATAGGCCAGACTATGACTCCAATCGTAACGAGATTGATTGAAATCGTATCCTTGAACTGGCAAGTGGGTAGCAGCCATGAACCTTCCGTAGGGGGTCGCTATGAATTTTGATAGAGAGATATCAATGACCTGCTTAAAATTCGATTCGATATCCAACAGGTTTTGGTCACATTTCCAGCAATGGCGTTCACTGGCGAGGTTTTTGATAAGAACACCTATGTGAGGTAGCCAGGTGCTTTTGTGAGCTAAGTTCAATCCTACGTCACCATTAAATCCAACTTTTCGGCGGCTGTTTAGCTCAACTTCGTCGTCTAATAGGAGCAAAGGTAAGCTCGATTCCAGAGAGTAGAATTTACGATTGAAGCGATATAGAGATACGTAGGTATGGATTGTAATCTCGTCGCTCATCGCAAGTTGATCCCGGTAGGAAACTCTCAGCTCCGATTGCTTCAACCCTGCAAGGCTAACTTCGGGGTAAGCAGGATTGTCCATTTTGTACGATCCAAGGAGCTGGTAGGGGCTATAGCTAATCGTAAAGCGATCGTATTGCCCTGCAAGGCGGACAAGAGCCGAGCCGTCATCGTAAGACCGATCTTTAAAAATTTTGCTAACATACTCGCCATCAATGTCATTGGTAACCAATTGATATGCATCAGTGATCGCCTGCTCTTTGGCTCGGATAAAAATATCAAAACCCATAAAAAACTGCCTATTTGGAAAGAAGGTTCCAGGCAGGCAAGCCTCGCGATTAAGGTCTATATAGCCGCAATTACCTTGGCTTAATATACTAGTGATAGAATCATCAACTTGGATTGTATGTCTAACTGTTTCACCAAAAGCTCCAGAGCCTAATCCGTATATAATGAATAGGATAGTCTTAGTCAGCGAGTCTTTAATCACAGTAGAAAACCTCGCTGAGTTCTGTGAGAAGTATACCGAGCTGGATATCTCCCTGTCTGTCATCCAGGAAGCTTTTGGTGTCGACGACAAGGTCTATATAGTCATCTAGTTTTTTCTTGTCCTTAGAGTCTGAAACCACATCTTTGATAGCAACAAAGCCTTCGTCTAGCTCTTCGAGTGCGATCTTTAACCGTGAGTTGAGAGCGAACTTGTCAATCGAGCAAATAAAATCAATGGGGCTTCGGATCTCAGTTCCATTGAATAAGAGTGATTTTCTGATTTCATAAAAAAAGCGAATGAATTTTAGCAGACCTTGATAAGTACGTCGATCTCGATACCAAAGGGAGTCGGGCTCGATTTTTTGTAGATGAATTTCTGCCTGATTGAGGTGAAGAAGTTTCTCCTGATTTAGCATCGGCAGCTTAAAACCTAGATCCAAGTATTCAAAACTTATTTTGAAAATCTCAATCAAGTTTTCTTTGAACTTTTCTTCTGAAGTCAGGTCAGCCTTAGCTCGCGAAGGTGCCTTTACTTTTGAAAATCGAACTTTTGCATCCAAAAAGAAGGCGACGGCATCATAGTTGGTCACGATGTCCACTCCCACAAGACCAGCATAAGCACTTGCCAGAAGGAATCGCTGCTCGTCGTCATCAGAGTTTTGGTCTAAATCTGCTTGGAGTAAGGCGATAGCATCTTCATAGCGTTGCTGATTAAGTAAATCTCTCGCATCATCAGAGGTTTGAAGGTTTTCTTTTTCTCGACATGATGCTAGGAGAAGAATGATTAGTATGGATTTAATTAAGAAATTCATAGGTCCCCATCAAAACAATATCGAAGTGCTTTAAAGTATTTTCACTATTAATGCAATTTTTAATCTCCTCATGACTCTTTCTTCCCGCAGAGGTTTATCTGCATTCATTTTGTTTATTTTTTTTGGAGTGAGTACGTGAAAAAGCCCGTGCTATTGGCCCTTTCCATGTTAGGGTCTGTTTCTTGCCAAGTTGACTCAGAAAATCGCGAGACCCCTAATGCAGAGGCGATTGACGCCAATGCAGAGGCCGTCAAGGATCTTTCAGATTTGACTGAGAGTTTCAATGCCCTCGACCAGGTTGCAACTGGTCTGGATCAGGAGGCTAGTGGTGATACGTCGTTTGCCGTTGTAAGTTCAATTTTACGGTCTGCCGGTTTACCGGAAGAGGTCAGTGATGAGGAGTTTGCTGACACACCTGTACCAACGAAGGAAGGAGATAAGGCAGCGTCGTTTATGAATAGAGAGCTTGTTGCATCACAAAGCTTTCAAAGCTCAGGACTTAAGCCTAGGTACTTTCGTTTTGATACAAACTTTGGTGACACTCTTACCAACGGTGAGGCAGATATAAAGATCCTTTATTCTGCTGGCTACTCCGATAACAGGCTTCAAAGTGGTTCTATCCGGCTTCAACTTGTTGAATCGTCTTGGAGTCGTAGGTCTTTTGAGATCGCACGAGTGTCTGGCTGGTATCGCGATCGCAAGATGAAACTCAACCAGGACGAACTTCGTCGTTTTTTTGTTGCTGTATCTCAATATAATGACAAGCTGGATGAGTTAACATCAATCGGAGATTTGGCGGTGACTTTCCCTGAGGATAATATCCTTCAGTTGACGCTAAAATCTCCAACCGTGTGGAAGCGAGGGAAATCCCGTTACTACGTCAACAACCTTGAAGCGTCGATCAATACCGACACTGGCTCGTTGGTTGATGCTAAGGCCAAAGCTAAGATGTTCCGCAATGGTCTTGGTAACTTTGTAGGATCGGTGGATTTTACCTCTGGGCAAAACCTCAGCATTACTGGCTGCAAAGACTCCACACATGACTATGGTGTACACAAACAGTACGTGTATCGATACATCGGTAATAACTCAACTGCGGTTTATGAGTTCCGACCTGAGCAAGTCAATGGTGACTCCTTCTATGTCTCCGAAACTCCTACATTCGAATTCAAGCTGTATCACTCATATTGGGGGGACTTAAACATCTACTTAGAGTCGCCGGATGGAAGACGGGCTACCCTTCATTCTAGAACATCTGGTCGGGGAACGATGGTCAAGTCCTATTCGGGCCTTGATGCTGACTCGCCCATGGCGGTGTTTAATAGTTACAGTAGCTACGATTACTATGATCGCCCATGGCGCTTGGTGATTGAGGATCGCGCCAATGGCGACACTGGTAGCCTTCAAATGGTCAGGTTTATGTCTGGCTCAGAGGCTACTGGCTCGTTTAGCTGTTCATAGCTTAACGCAAAAGCAGTTCAGGTACCGGCAGGATTTGCTCGCGAAAAATTGAGTCGATATGGAGGATTGCTTCGTCTATGACTCAAGGATTACTGGTTAATTTTGACTAGGTTCCGTGGCAAGATCTTGATCAATTTCAGGGGATGGCTGGCCTCCAGCCACCCCGACCATAAATGACGTCATATCCCTACATTCCTCGTTCGGTTTAACCTACAGTTCTTACCTTCGCAAAGGGCCTAGAGTTCAGCCTACTGAAAATTTCTCAATCTATATTGGGAGATGTTTTCTTCTATCATGTAATATCAAAGATCAATTTTTTGAATATTCGCGATTGGCGATATAGTGTTCGGCCTTCGGGTATGATGTTTGCTTTAGTTACTGAGATGTTTATTGAGGCATGATTTTTTGGCTTTGCTAAGGCTTACAGGCAAAGGAGGATAGACATGTCTCAACTTTATAAAATGCGTGAATTTCGGTAGAGCATGAACGAACTCACTTTAGTTAGAAACAACCTACACTCAGTTTATCTGAAGCCGCTGGCCATAGCTGCCTTCACCTTCATGGTCTTTGCTAGCAATGTAACAGCGCTCGAACTAGAAAGGGGGAGCATGCTAGCTAGCAGTGGACTCTTACTTTACAAAACTTTGCCTAGGTCGGAGGCTATCGACCAACATGCGACATTAAAAGCATCGTCAGCACTGATTGTAGAGGGGGCTTTGGACCCTCATGCGACCCTTGAAATTGGTTTGTTCCCGATTAAAAAAGATTTTTTCGGGAAGGAAGTAGGGGATCAATGGATTCTCTACTCCGCATATAAGATGCATATTGAGACCCTATATCGATATTACATCTGGAGCAATCTGTCAGTCGCCACTGGGTTGGCAACGTCTTACTCGATGGGAGACCCAGATATCGTTGGGCATTCTGCTGACTATGGTCATCATGAGATAGAATCCGAAGATGTTAGTCGGGAAGCCATTTATAGTTTAAGCACTTCAATTCAATGGAAAGTCTTGGAGCAGGAGAACTGGTTGGGCTTTTTTGACATTAGGTTTAATCACGACTGGATCAATGGCACTGAAAAACAATGGGGGCATGGCTCGATCTTTCTCGGTGCCAAGTATAAGATCGAAAAAGTTGGGCAAAAGCTATGACATCAGGTCCAAAACTTTGGTCCTCGATCGCTATTATCATATCGTTTACTGAATCTTGCGCTTTTGCAGCTGAAGAGACACTTGAAGAGTACTTGATCCAGAAAAATCGCGATATTTCGTATTGGATTGATGAGCAAGCCGAAGCCATAGATCTCTATCTAGCAGAAAAAAGCTACTCTCGTGATCGAAATGGGACCAGAATCTCAGCTAGCAATTCAATTTATGTTAGGGAAGGCGCTCAGCACAGATTTGTTCCTAATCTTAGTGCTAGAGTCCACTTGCCCCATACTGAGCGAAAGTGGCAATTAGCATTTGCTACTTATGATGAAGAAAGCCAAGATCAAGGTATTAATAGAAGCCGAAAACAAACTGAAAATAATCCAGACTCAGTCGGTGCTTTCTTAGAGATTATGCAGGAGTTTGGTTCATTGCAAACCAAGTTTGAGCCTCGCCTCCAGTATTCCGATGAACTAGAGTCTAAGTTCCGCTTGCAATTGTATTCTACTGCAAAAACCAACTGGCTTCACGTAAAGCCTGAACTACATTTCTTTGCGAACCCAGAAGATGGTACAGGAATATTTACGTCACTGGAATTAAAGTTCCTAATTTCATATGATCAAGAGCTGGAAATCGTAAATGAGCAGCAGTACTCGGAAAGTAAAAATACCCTATTCACGAATCATGGGCCGAAGTATACCATAGTTCATTCAGACTCTATCACGACTCAGTATGGATTTATTATAGAAGCTGATAATCGACCAAACTATCACGCAACTTCATATACAATAAGTGGCAGCTTTCGACATAAAATCTATAGAAATGTTTTTCACTACGACATTGAGCCATTTATAAATTGGAGTCGATCTGAAGAGTTTCGCAAACAGGTGGGGCTCAACTTAGAGATGAAATTCATATTCTAGACAGAGTACAAATCGCAATCTAGAGTTGTTTTTTTGATCTTTACTCTAGATTGCAAGTGAGGGGGATCACTATCTCGACTTCTATATTGTTAGTGGACTGAAACGTTTCTGGCGCCACTCTCCTTTAGGTAATTTTTGAGTTCGTCCTTTTGGGTGTCTTCGACCTCAGCCGCAAGTAAGATAGAGCCGTTATCTATATCCGCCTCCACCAACTTAGCTTCATTTTCATCAAAGCCTAATCCCACCAAGCCACCAATAAGCCCACCACCTGCCGCTCCAGATCCAGCTCCTGAAAGTACAGCCACAATAGGGCCGGCTGCTACTAGTCCCGCACCACCAGTAACAGCGAGGGTCCCTACAGCAGTCAACCCAGCAGCGATTGCACCGATAGCGCCTCCAGTAACACCTCCGATCGCGATTCCCTCTGGAGCCTTGGTATTAACTTCTATATCAAATTCTTTCTTACGGGTGTCGTTAGACATTAGAAGACTCAAGTTGTCTTGGCTGACACCTTGGAGAACTAAACCATTGATGACGGCTTGAGCTTGGGCTTTGTTGCTGTATAATGCTGTAATTTTCTGTGTCATGTAAATCTCCTCTTAATGTAAATTGTCGTTAATCATACGTATGCAAAGATAGGGCCAGCCCCTTTATGGTTCTTTACAAGTTTACAAATTTGCGAAAGAATGCGATTCGAGCATTACTAAGGGGAGCAAAACCTATGAGACAAGGCTTGGTTAAAAAAATGAGGCGATAGTACAATTCGTACACTGGCGAGTATTTTTAGGCGTAACGAGTATCATAGGTTTTGCTCCCGTTAATAGTCATTCACCGTGCGTTTCTACGTGCATTAGATGTAAGTAAAAGAGGAGTGATAAACAATGACTGACGCAACGGAGATAGTAGTCTTTCGGGGGATGGCAATTGTATTTCTTATCGTAGGTCTTCTCCCTCTATGGAAAACACACTACTGGTGGGTACGTAGCTTGGACTTTCCACGATTCCAGATCCTCGTGGTACAGTCGATCTTATTGACCAGCTATCTAATCATCTCACCATTGAGCTCGCTCTTGGATATTATCTGTCAGCTAGCTCTTTGCTGTAACCGTCGCACTAGATATCTATCGCATCCACCGATACACCCCTTTTGTCAAACCAGAGTCACCTCGGTACCAAATGTCCAAACATGTTGAGGATCACCAAGTTTCGTTTCTTTCAGCGAACGTATATCAAAAAAATAGGAGTTTTGATGAACTCTTGAAGCTTATCTATGAGCGGCAGCCGGACTTCATATTCTTAGTTGAGACAGATAATCGTTGGAAAACCTCCTTAGAACCACTTCAAGAACATTGGCCATATTCTGTGCTCCACCCACAGGATAATTCATGCGGTTTTCTATTTTTCTCGAAGTATCCCATCGAGGACTTTAAGGTCAAACACTTGGTAGATGAGCGAGTTCCCTCACTATTTGCAACATGTAGAATCGATAAAGGTTCCTTATTTGAATTTATTGGTCTTCATCCTCGCCCTCCACGGCCTGTAGAAGGGCATAGTCATGAACGAGATGGCGAGCTTATACAAGTAGCGAATTACGTACGTAAGTCGAAACGTAACTTCATTGTCGCTGGTGATCTCAATGATGTTGCCTGGTCTCATAGCACTCGTATGTTTAGGCGCGTAAGCGGCCTTTGGGACCCTAGAATAGGTCGAGGAATCTACGCAACATTCCCCAAGTCACTGCCTTATCTTCGTTTCCCTCTTGATCATTTTTTTCACTCCAGTGGTTTCCGCTTGGTAAGAATGGAGAGGCTTGGAGATGTAGGATCTGATCACCTTCCAATATATCTTCGCCTTGCTCATGTAGATCAAGAAGGAGAAACCAATGAAATCTCAGATTCCTTAAAAGATGAATCTCGACGATATCAGCAGAAAGCACAAGAATGGGATGGCCCTAACCAAGTGATTACACCGGATCGAGTGTAAGCTCAATTCGAAGGTCCCGCACATGTCTCTAATTTCATACTTCGGCCTGTAGTTTAGAAAATACACCTCCATACCCTTGTACATCTTTTAAATAGGACTTCAGAGCTTACGAAACGTATACTTAAGGCCCTAGTCAATTTTCTTTTCGGTGGCTCGGAACGTGCAATAGGCTTATTGAGGCTGATAAGCCTTCTAGGAGTTTTTCAGTAACAAACGTAATACAAGGAGGTCTTCATGAATGGAGATATTTTTGAAGGTAAGTGGGAGCAAGCAAAAGGTAAAATTCGCCAGAAGTGGGGAAAGCTTACGGATGACGATATGCAACGGATCCAAGGCAAATCTCAGGAGCTTAAGGGTTGTCTCCAGGAACGCTATGGCTATAGCAAGGAAGAAGCAGAACAGGAAATAGATAAGTTTTCGAAGAACTTTCAATAGTCAGAGGCCAAGAACATCTTGGCCATATCCCTCACCTTGCATCATCACTCTCGTATATCTGATCAAACTAACAATAGAATGAACGCCTCCACACATAACAAGGTTTGATACCTAAAGTATTGCTTTAGCATTGCATCGCTTTGATCGCTAATAAAGTAAAGAAGAATATCTACGAGGTATTTGGAGAGATATTGCTTGGTGAGGGTAAATGCAGGCACTTGCCGAGCCTGCATTTACAGTTCAGAAATAGGAAAAGAGAGATTAGAATGTGTAGCCTATTCCAACGTCAAGCTTAGGAATTACATCCTGATCGTTATAGTCTTCAACATCTTCAATGGCCTCTTCGACTTTCGCACCCGAGATAGTAGCGCTGACGCTTTCGCTGCTAACATATGGGAATCCAGCACCCACTGATGCTCTTACGAGAAAGCCGCTGTTCCATGCCCATCGGTAGCCTGCGCCGATGTTCGGAGTCACGGCATAAAGTTCGTTCTGAACTTCACTTTCTTCATAGACCCATTTCGATTTGCTCTCAGAATAGGATACCCCTGCGCTACCAAACCAGCTGTCGCCAATGGGATCCTCATAATATCTTGTACCGAGTTCAAATGATGATCCATACCCACTTTCTAAAACTGCCCCATCAGTTTCTTCTTGAGCTTCTTGAATAAAGTCATTGTCCATTTCCACATCACCGTATCCAGCTCTGAGATAGCCTGCCCACTTGTCCCCGATATACTGTTCCCAACTAGCAGAAATAATTTGAACCCCACCTTCAGCAGAGAGGCCAGCTGCGATCGGGCTTATCTCGATGGAATTATATAGCAATTTGGGCATTTCTTCTGTATTTATCATCTCATTGCTTTGAGCTCCAAAGCCGGTACCAGCGAATAAGAGAGATGATACGACTGCAGCTTTCATTTCATATAGTTTCATATTTCTTCCTTCCTGATTACGTGATTCTACTATTACTTGAATCGTTCGATCTCACAGTAGATTGGGAGGTCTAGTGGGCATTGATAAGAGTTGCCTCTACTTTACGATAAAGTTGCATATCGGAAACTGATCGCGACGAACTGTTTACCTCGCCAGAACTTACAATTTTGATTCGGTTTTTAGCTACACCCTCTCTGATGAGGATTTGTGAGATGTTATAAGCACGCTTTTTGGCTAGTTCTTGGTTATACTCCTCGGTCCCTCGGGGATCAGCATAGCCATAAAGTTCGAGCTTTAGTCCTGGGTGATTATTCATAACCTTGGCTAGATTTTTTGCGTGAGGGACGAACTCATTTTTTGGCTCCGCGACTTTGTATGGAAAGTATGCAATTGGCATCTGGTCGACCAGTGCCACCGCTGCGTCGGCGGTCATGCCCGGAGCAACATTGACGGCAGGTTTACGTTTGAGCTGAGCCTGAAGGATTTCGATCCTCTTCAGCAGTTTGTCCTGGGATGCCGCATTATAGAGCCGTGGGTTTTTATCCCACTTTTCAACATTCTTGTTAATCGTTCTTGCTCGGTCGGCTAGAGCTTTCGCTGATATAGCTAGTTCTTGAGCTCTTTGGGCAAGCTTTTCAGATTTTGCGTAGTTTTGATCCTCTCTCGCGTCGACAGCGTCATCCCAAAGATCTTGGGCTTGATCAAGTTGCTCATTAGCAAGCTCCATCATGCGAGGTGTGAGATCATCCGCGTCTTTCTCTTCAGACTTCTCAACAGCGATCTCTGCCTTCTTTAAAGACTCAGGATCATTACTGGCACACCCAACGCTAGTTGCTAGTAATAAAAATAAAGGTAACTTCAGTTTCATACGTCCTCCTTGGAAAGATTCTACCCATCTAATCTTTGCAAATAAATATGTAGTTTGTAGCCGTAGGGTAGGGCAGCCCCACTCCATTTCCTATGATGCACTATATATTGGGCTTTCTTCCGGTGAAGGAGCTAATCACAAGTGCCACTAGGAAAATAAAGAATAAGATCTGTGCAATCGAAGCGGATGCACCAGCTATTCCTCCGAAACCAAAAACTCCTGCAATGGCTGCAAGGATCAAAAATGCTAACGTCCAACTCAACATAAAAAAACCTCCAAGTAAACCTAACCTAAAAAAATGCTATCACCGTTATTGAAGCAAAGCTCATGCCAAGGAAATTGAGATGATCACTACTACTATATAAACTACGATCTTCTGAAATAAATGGTTTGCCTTCGTCTATTAGTTGCTATGGAGGAGGTTTTTTGACTGGAACCTGTATGAAGTAGGTTGTTCCTTGGAGGCTTTCAAATACAGTCAGCTTGACTTTAGAAATTAGCGTTCACAACTCTATTCTGACTTCTTGGATGAACAGTTTAACTAAAGTGAAGCTAGTGAATGTAGATAGATCGTCAGACAGGTATGCAGTTCGAAGCTGTTCGTTGTAGGGGCAAGTGGTGACTTAGGATCGAGGTAGGTATATGGGCTCGCTCCTAAGCACTGAAGATTTTAAGACCTCACCTAAATTGCTTATTCTACGGACAAGGAACCCCATAACCTTTTGCAAGATTGCAGTAAGATCCGGTAGCCTTCATCTTTTTAAGACATGAATCTAATGCACCAAGAAGTTTTTTTGGTTCTTTGACATTTTTGGCATTCTTGGGCACTGTAAGGTAGTACTTGGCCTTGCGAATTTCTAGATCATGCACCCGGATTTGATCACTGACCTTAAGTTGCTTGGCCATGATTTCGATATCAGAGCGCGTGGACACGTAGACATCAATCCTGCCATGAAGGAGCTTTCGCATATTCGACTCATGATTCCTCACTTCATCAACCCCTTTCTGAGTACGCCTTGAATTGAGGTAGTCTTGGTATTCAAGAGAATACTTCATCCCAATTTGATGTCCGATGCGATAAGGGTCAAAGTCTTTTAAACCAGACAGACGGATGGATTTGCTTTTTAGGGTGACGGGATTATAAGTGACCTCATAGAGTGGCTCCGATCCGTAATGAAGCCATTCCTCGCGTCCTTTCTTCTTCGAGTATACATTGAGGTCGATCAAGCCCATTTGAGTTGTTTTATTAGCCCGAGCGATCGGCATATACTTGAAGCTATGATCTTGTTTCATCTGAGCAAGGCACTGTTCAATGATATCGCGTCCGAAGCCTTTCTTATCTTGCTTACCATAGAAGTAGGGGGGCCACTGAGGATAGGATACGTTGATGTGTGAGTCGGCAAAGCTCTCATTCATCCAGGTTGTTTGCGCGATTGCGAGGAGCACTAAAAAAAGTTTGATCATCATTCCGGTAACGTCCCACAAGAGTTCTTAAAAAGTGCTGCAATAGATCGAGCTGACTACTGCAAAGCTGCTAGCAAATTAGCCTTTTGGTAAAGATTTGTGCCATGCTTTCACTAACCCAATATTCGGTCTGGTGCTGTTACTTTTCGAGCAAAATTTATTAGGCAATTGATATCAGGAGATTGCATTGAAAAAAATGGCCATATACGACTAGCGTATATGGCCGGAAGTGAGAGTGAGAGTATATGGGAAGATTATTACATCCTATAAGAAATCATTAGTCTTGGCATTCCTCCTTGAATTCAAAGCTAAAATCGATCTCGACTGTGTCTTGCATCTCATCTACGTCTGCAATGTCTAGGAGTTCGATCACCTGATCGACAAGAAAGCTCGTAGACATCAGATCGATAGCAACCAATCCGGAATTTTTCATAGTAAGTTTTGTGCCGCTAGTTTTGATAGCTGTAGGAACGACAACATCGATACTTTGCCCATAGATTGTTAGGCTGCCGTTGATATCCACCGTACCGTTCCCGTCGGCTATGGCGCTTGCTACCTCGTCAACGTTTGTTACAGAAAAGCTAAGTTCGTCGTTTATTCCGAGACCCAAGATGTATTCTTTGATTCGGTCGTCCCTAAGCTCATCCTGTGAGTTCAAGGAGTCAGGACTAAACTTGATTTCGAACGAGCCTTCAGCGCCTGTTTTAACCCAGCCTGCTGCAAGTATCTGGCCCACAACGGGCACTCGTTCTTCTGTTTTATAAGACGTCCAGGCGGCCGATTGATTTTGAAGAGAGTAGACAGGGTCCCCACTATCACAAGCTTGTGCCGGAAGATTGATCTCGAAAGATTCGGCTTTTGCTGAACTAGCCCCCGCAGAGTTCGACAGCCGTTCCGGTGTGGATACCCCCTGACTACACCCCCATAGCAAAACCATCCCTAAGCTTGCTAGTAATTCGGTTCTCATGGTTGTTTTTTCCTTGGTCTTATTTGGTCGAGCATGGATAATCTTGCAGAGTTCATACCAATAGAGGCAAGGCATAGAATATCAGTGTCTTAGTTTGAACCTAGGCCCTCAAAAAGGCCCCATTTATAGCTAGGCTTTGTAAAAAATTGTTATTATTTTGAAACCTTATAAGGAAAGTTGTACTCGAATCCGGCTAGCAACAGAGCTTTGCGATGTGATCACAGTAAGATCTTACAGAATTTTGGGTGCTTACTGCGATCTGAAGGGGAAAGTGTCTAAGGATTCAACAATTTCTTAAACAGCTTTTTTAGAGGTCTAAGTGGCTTTTTTCGGAGCTCAAAATAACATCAAATCCTAGTTCAGAGTGGATTCTTTCAGCAAGGGAGGATTGGCTTTCCGGTGCCCCATGATTCAGGATGATTGTTATCTTCTCACTTTTCATTGGTCTTAGCCAAGCGAGGATCTCTTCGTAGTCGGCGTGTGCAGAAAAAGCATCCAAAGTTGAAACCTTAGCCTCAATGGGAACTTCCCTGTGGTGAACACGGATACTCCGCTCTTGCTGATGTTCTTGGAGGAATCGACCCTTTGTACCTTCTGCCTGGTAGCCGCAGAATAGAACGTGATTTTCTGGGTGGGGTAGCCGAGCCTTGAGGTGATGCAAGATCCGTCCACCACTGAGCATTCCTGATGCGGAAATTACAATCATCGGTCCGTCGCGCATGCATAAGAGCATGGATTCATCGGCGTTGGTTGTGGCTTCAAATCGGCTAGGGAAAAATGAGCTGTGTCCTTGAAATGCTGACAATGCCTTCTGATCTTCGTCATGGCGCAAAAAGATTTCTGTGGCGGAGTTCGCCATGGGGGAATCTAATGTTACCGGTAAGTGTGGAATCTTTTTTTCTACTTCAAGATGTTTGATCGCATAGATAATATCTTGACTCCTTCCTACTGCAAAAGCCGGAATCACAAGGACCCCACCACTTTTTGCAACGTCATTGATGATGGTAGCCAGCTCATCGAGGAATGGGCTCCGAGGATGAAGACGATTACCGTAGGTCGCTTCCAAAACCAGAAAGTCGCATGGCTCTAAGTGATGAGGAGGCTTGAGGGTCAGCGATTCGGGCCGCCCTAGGTCACCTGAAAAAGTCATCGTTTTAGACTTACCGCTATCATCGCATTTCATCTGTAGTTGAACGAGGGAAGACCCTACGATGTGGCCAGCACGCCTAAGCTTAACACTGAGTCGATCGTCAACGAAATGCCAGCGGTCGCGGGGCAAAATCTTGAATTGGGAGATAGCTGTTTCTGCATCGCTGATCGTGAACAAGGGGAGGGCAGGCTTATGATTGGAGTAGCCAGTTTCATTGGCATAACGGGCAAACTCTTCTTCCAGGTGTGCAGAGTCGAGAAGGATTATGCGGCCTAGATCAGCGCTACCGGGGGAAAGGTAGATTGGCCCTTGAAACCCTTCCTTGCATAGTAGCGGGAGCCGGCCAATATGATCAAGGTGGGCATGGGTTACAAAAACTGCGTCAATCTCCTTGGGGTCAAAGGGAAAGCGACTCCAGTTACGATCGCGAATATCCTTGGGGCCTTGAAATTGGCCGCAATCCACAAGGTATTTTTTCTGATGGATCTTTACTAGGGTCAGGCTGCCCGTGACAGTATCCGAGGCCCCTAAAAAATCGCAGCTTATGCTCATAGTTCCATCCTACTGTTATCCATAGTTTGATATTTCACACCACAATCTCAACTTAGCAGGGCCAGGGCCAGTGTTTAAGGCTCAATTGCAGAGGAATTGGTGACAATGGGATCAAGAACCCCCAAGGCCATAGTTTGAATGGCCGAAGTATTTTTGACGATACTCCCTTTGCCAATGAAGTTCCAAATGAAATCCAAGCCTTAATAGTAGATAATGGATATAGATCGGATGATTGCCAGCTGTCTGTGAGGGATATATATGTCATCGAGACTAGTTTTTAAAATATCAGTTGTAATTGTAGCAGCCCTATTTCTTTATATGCTGCGTGGTCCTCTTTATTTTTTGTACATCACGCCATTTGGCAATTACAACCCTGACGACACGCCTCAGCCATTAGACTACGAGCTTGAAAGCTCATGGGCTGAACTTCCAGATCAGGAAGCTTTGATGACAGACCGGGCCCAAGTGTTTTTTGTTCATCCCACCAGCTTGCGATCGCGGTTTGCTTGGAATGAGGAGCCAGGAGCTCCAGATTCAAAAGAGAGGTTTAATTGGGCACGTACCTGGCAGCTTCCTGCATTTGAATCCTGTTGCCGAATCTATGCACCATTCTATCGGCAAGCGACCCTAGCGGCCTATTGGCGAAACGAGTCAGGAAGACAAGCACGAGATCTTGCTTATGGCGACGTGCTAAGGGCTTTTGATAGCTTTATCACCAGTCGGTGGCAGCAAGAAAGTGGCTTTATTTTAGCGGGGCATAGCCAGGGTTCAGAGCATATTCTCCGCCTCCTTCATGACCGGGTGATTGGCAAAGACTTGGAGAAGTATCTGATAGTGGCCCTTGCTCCTGGTATCCCCGTTCCAAAGGCAGCCTATGAAAAAACCCATGGAGAGTTTCCGCTTTGTGATGGTCCAGAACAGACTGGCTGCCTCCTTGCTTGGTCTACCTTTATGGAAGGGAAAAGCACGAACGATGTATTCTCAAGAGCAGATTGGTATTTTCCCGGATATGGGTATCAAACCGTCCATGAGGACCAGTTTCACTGCGTTAATCCTTTAAATTGGCGCGCAAACGGTGAGCAAAAGGTTGAACCTCGCTTTCATTTGCAAAGTCACCTTGATGATGGGGAAGCAAAAACTTTTGCTCAATGCAGCCCCAAGGGGCTGTTTGTAGACAGCCTCGAAGATGCTGTCCAGTTCGAGCTAGACGGTAATTACCATCTATATGATTTGGGCCTATTCATGGGCAACTTGAAGACTAACATGAAGACCCGAGTTGATGCCTACGCTGCCAGCCAAGCTCAGCGGACGCTGTAGAGACAGGAGCTTTGATCCTTCACAGCGCCATCGCTTAGGTGGAGATCTCTCTTGGTAAAGCCAATGGTAATATGAGGGTGAAACGACTTCGGGTCGAAGCCTTCTCTCAATTCTTCAAAGAAACCCTTATCGGATGCTCGGTCGGGAAACTCCTCAACGACAAGGTTAAAGATGCTCTTTCTTAACTCAAAAAGAGCGGGGGCATCCACGACAAGAAAATATGTGGCCTCAAGTCGCCCGGAAATCGATTTCTGTGCCCGGCCCACGCAGTTAATATTAAAGCGTGTGCTTTGGATATTGCTTTCTAGGGCAATTTCATTGATACGCGCTATTAGAGTTGAGTCAGGATCACTCCCTCCATGTCGCTTCAGAAAGCCTTCGATTGCCTTGTACTCTGGTGGGGTCAACACGGTGATATGAGCTTCCCCGCGATCTTTCAGCTGATCACCAGTGTCTTGTTTGATTTGGTGGCTGATGCTAGGAACACCATCAAACGGAAGGTTCATCGCTAAATAGTTGCTAAAGGGGCCGCTCCCTTGATGGGGGATGAACGGCACTGTTTCGCCTTGGTAGAGTCGACGATCCAAGTTGATTGTATGGTTAGCCTTTAATTCAGACTTTTGAGTTGCTGCGCAAGAGCTCGCCAGACTTAATAGTGTTCCCAAAATGCTCAATCGATTCATCGATGCAGGTCCTTTATGAATGCCTATAACAGGTGTGTTTTTCGGAGTTCGGTTCGTCACTTGCAATAGCTCGTTCGGATCAAATACATAACCTGCTAATATAAAAAAAGATTTGAAGCTATAGCGATCGAAATAGAACGCTTAATTAAACCGGGATTACTTAACAGTGATTTAGGATTATGACAATATTGTAATGAGTATGGGTTATATTGGCATGCTGCTTGTGATGCTAGGTATCAGGAATCTTTATAGCGAATCTTAGGAGAGCTATAATAACCACCCCGAACATTGGAACGGCCGTAAACTTTCCAGAGGTGTTTGGTAAAGGCTGACTCGATTTGCTCTGCTTTGCGCTTGTCCTTGGTGCGAAGTGGATATACACCAACGTAGCCCCTCGGACGATGGATTTTTAACCACTTGGGGCAGCGATTACCGCGCTGCCATTCTTCTCGCCGGCGACGCTTTAGGTTCTTGGTGATACCTACATAGTACTTTTTATTTTCAAGGTGCAGGAGATAGAGCCAGTAGCGTTTGTCTTGACCTAGGGTTCGCCAATTAGGGGGTCTTAAGTCATATATGCGAACCTGGGTGAAGGGTGGGCCTAGCAAAGCGTGAACTCGCCGTCCTAGCAAGAATAAAAGCTTTGTTGCAATCCAGATAAAGATGATTGTACCAACTATGTACATCCGTGTCCTTGCGAAGAGCTTGACCTCTCTTCGGCGGTTGGCGCAAAACTTTATCCGTATTTTCTAGTCTATTTTGAGTCTTTGTACAATAGTTTCAGAAGTACTTATGATAATCGAGTATAACACGGGGATCACGATCAAGACCGATGGCGTTCCAATCATCAATCCCCAGGTCATTGCGAAAACTAAGGGTGAGATGAACGAGTCTGTACCACCGATCAGGCCGTAGGCCGTTGGTAGAAGGCCTGTAACTGTTGTGAGAGTCGTTAAGACGATTGGTCGGAATCGATGCTGGGCTCCTAGAATAATCGCTTCTTGGATATTACGATGACCTTCTCTTCGCAGGCGGTTGATGAATTCCACCATAATTAGAGAGTCATTGACAAGCACGCCACCAACCCCAACAACACCAACCAAAGCCAGTAGAGAAAGATCGTAGCCATGGCCGATAAAGGCCGCTAGCATACCGATCAAGCCGAAGGGTATTGCCAGCACCACCATAAAGGGTTGACTTAGCGACTCAAGTTGAAAGGCCAACCAAAAGTAGATTCCCATAATTGCTAGCCCCAAAAGCATGAGAATCTGGTTGACAAATTTATCACTCTCCTTCGCTTCTCCCCCCAAAAGAATGGAATAACCAGGGAATTGTTGCTCCAACCCGGATAGTTCCTGGCTCAAATTCTTATAAATATCTCCGGCTGTAACAGTTGGCGCGATATTGGCGGTGATCAGGTTTGAGGGATTACCGTTATAGTGAAGAATTTTTTTCATGGTACGGCCACGCTCCTCGAGCATCAAACCTTTGAGGGGAATCAGGTTGCCATATTGATTGCGAACGTAGATGTCTTGGAGGGGGTCATTAAAATCATGGAAGCGTTCATCCATTAGAAGTCGGTAGTCGGCACTTTCCACTGGTGTCTGCACATCACCAACTATGGAGCCGTCAAAAATCGTACGAATGGTATTGGCGACTGTTGATACTGTGAGCCCAGACTGGGATAAGGCTTCAAAGTCTGGCCTAAGTTGCAGCTCCTGTTTTCCGGGAACGTTGTCAGAGATCACTTCACTTACGGGATACTGCTGAAGAAGCTCTTTAAGTTTCGCCACCAGCTCGTAGCGGATGCGATCGTCATCACCAACAATTCTGATTTCAATAGGCCGTCCCACGGGAGGGCCCTCCGAGTCGATCTCCAAATCGAATTTTACCAGTTTAAGATCAGAACTTGTCTCTACAGCCTTCTTGAGCCAATTACTGAGTTCCTGGGCTGTAATATCACGCTCTGTAAAGGGCTTCATGACAATTTCCGATAGGAACGACGTGTGCGATGCAAAGCGAGCACCTTTGAAGCTACCTTCTTGGCCCACGGTGGTTTTCACAGAAGTGATCGCGCCTTGACCCGGGAACGAATCGATGATTTTTTCAAGAACCTCAACCTGGCTTTCTGTATAAGAAAGTGGCGACCCCTCCTTGACATCACCCATGAGATAGATGCGATAGGCCTGATCCAGATCGAACATTCTAAAGCGAGACATCTTTAAACAAATGGTGATGCCGCCCAATAAAAAAATTGTTGTTGCGAAAAAGGCGAGCCACTTGTAGCGCAGTGTCTGGCCCAAAAATCGACCGTAGACCAGCTCCATCCGAAGGATAAATCGTGTTCCCGGGGGTTTGTGGCTCGCCGATGGTGCCTTCTTTCGATGACCTAGGTGAGACGGCAGAATAAGTGTGGCTTCTAAGAAAGACGCCACCAGCATAATATTGACCACCGTTGGCACTTCAACGGCAAAGTCGCCGATAGAGCCTGGAAGAAAGTAGAGTGGCACAAAGGCAATAATTGACGTAACGATGGTTCCAAAAACGGGTTTAATCACCGCCTGCAAGCCTTGCTTGGCAGCTTCCCTGGGTGCTAAGCCATCTTCCATGTGGCGGTAGATACTTTCAGCGATAATGATGGCATCATCGACGATCATACCGAGAACTAAGATCATGCCACATAACGAAACACTATTGATCGAAACGTCCAGTAGGGGCAAAATGGTGGTGGCTCCCGCGATAGCGATAGGAATGCCCAGAGCGGCCCACATGGCAATGCGAGGGTCAAGGAACATAAACAGGACGATCAAGACAAGAAAAAAACCCGCTGCGAAATTCGATGAAACAATGTTGAGACGCGTACGGGTATTGACAGAGAAATCCCAAGTTGTCAGCAAAGATAGGTCTTCAGGAGCTGTCTCAAGGAACTCTTTTTTAACAACTTCCACCTTATCCACGAGTTCAATCAGGTCTGCAGAAGCTTTTTTGACAATGAGCAAGGAGCCGCCGCGGCGGCCATTGAACCGAACAATCTTTTCTGCTTTTTCAAAGTCATCCAAGATTGTGGCAACATCCTTTACATAAATATGTCGGCCACTGCTCGTCGAGCGGATGACGATATTGCCCATGTCCTGAGGGTTAGCAAACTCAGACACAGTGATGATGCCCTTCTCTGCTGTGAAGGACTCCAATGTGCCGCCGGCCAAGCGGATCTTATTGTTTTTGATGGCCATTAGCACTTCTTCAACGGATACTTGTTTGGCATTCAGCTTCTTGTTATTAAGCAGTATCTTAATCTCTCGCTCTGGAATCGCATTCTCTCGGACCCGAGCAACCTCTCCAATTTCAAGTAGTTTTCGCTTAAGCTGGCGCCCGACTTCTTTGATCTTCTGAGGTGAGTATTGATCGAAGACAATAGCCAATTCATAGACGATCATGTCATCGACCTTGATTTCCTGAATATAGGGCTTGTCAAGCATCTCGTCTGGAAGATCTTGAACAGACTCAACAGCCCGCCTTACATCATCTTTGACCTTTTCCTTATCGCGGGCGTCGGGGTCAATAAATACCTCGATTGTGGATCGCCCCTCAGAGGAATGTGAAATATATTTTTTTAGGCCGCTAACACCTTCCAAGGCTTCTTCAATTTTGGTCGTTACATTTAGTTCAACATCCTTGGGTGATGCGGCAGGCAAGACGCTCATGATTCTCATCTGCTGCATGTCTACGAGAGGGGTGGCCTGGCGTTTCAGCTGAAGAAACGAGAATAGACCAATCGCGATCACCAGGATCGAGACCAAATTCGCAGCAAGGGGCTTGTCGACGAAGAACTTGGAAAGGGATGTCATACCTGAACAGCCTGCTTAAGATTGATGGGGACCTATCACCTTTTTATCAGATGCGGAGCACGCTTAGAAGACAAAATGACATTTATCACTGAAATGAGAGGTGAATTTAAAATGCTCAACTCTCTTAAAAAGTTCCTCACCATCGGGTTTGCTTTCCGTTGACCATAGCGAGCTTCAAACCTATCGTAGCTCTAGACCAGTGGCTTCAGGGCTTTCGCGATGGACCATTGCAATGATGGTCTTGCCCCACAGTTCGTCGATTCCAGCGAGAGGGCCTTCAGAGCCAAATTCAATGTAGGGTCGGCCTTGATAGAATGAAAGGCTAGCGGCAGCAAGAGGGGCCCACCAGTGAGTTAGCGTGCCTTTGGGTGTTCGAGTTTGGACATGGGCAATGTAGTCTCGAAAGCAGTCTAAGTTACGGGTAAGCAGGGCTCGCAAATCGTCTGTGAGTTCGATATGGCTCTGCGATCTTGCTTTAGTGAGCCCTTCGCTACTGCATTGTTGGTCTTCTTCAGCACCGCTGCGAGACACTGGCTCCAAAAAGTATATCCAGGGATCGTGGCGGGGGGAGGCGACCCGAATCTTTCTCGTTACGCTTAGCCAAGGCTCGCACGCTAAGCGTTGGATAAAATCTCCGTGAGATTCTATGGCTACCAATGTGAAAGATTGATGCTGTGCGATCTCTCTGAGTTGGCGTAAAAGGTGATCGCAAAGATCACCAACCGGCTGATATAGGAAGTATACACTCGCGGAAGGTATCTTAAAGCCAGGGGCTAAGAGGTCTTGGCATAAAAACTGGTGCTTGGATGTTAGGTGCATGGCAGCAAAGCGCTGTGCCTCTGCAATGCGTTCCTCCACATACTCAAATGCCGTTCCAGGAGTATTGGGGTAAGCTTGGCTCAGAAAAAGAATAGATCTTCCGTAGGCAGCACCTAAATCTACCACATGATCGCTTGCTTTCAAGTCGAGTGCAGTAAAAATTTGCTGAAAGTCTCTATAGGAGCTTGAGAGAGCATCGGGTTCGATGTTTTCTAGGTAAAGACCTGGCTTGGTAGAATTTGGTGACAATGATGCTTCGATAGACTGTGGGACGATCCCAAAAAAGCAATCCAAGTCGCGATTTTGCTTTTCTAGTGAATGAGGGGCATTGCTGATGAGGCGATTAAATTCCTCGCTAGTCATGTTGTTACAGGTAGCTGACGAGGATGGGAAACAGCGTGGAATCCGAAGTGGATCAAGCCTCCCGCGATTAAGTACTCAAGAATATGAGTTTCGTGGGGGCCATGAAAGCCAGTCAAGTCTTGCTGGGCCATAGCGTATCCAAGAACCGTGGCAAAAGTCATAATTGCGAATAACACGGTGGGGTGTTTCCAGCCTTTTAGCGGATAAAGAAAGCTCCAAATGCCAATACCTGCAGGAAGTCTGTGGAGGGCAATTGTAGTCGCGAGCATCTCTTCCCCGTGGTGGTGGTGATGGGAACCTGTATGGGCCTCAGCAATCCCAATTCCGATCCCATCTGCAAGCGCATGAAGTGCTAAGAAGACGCCAAAAAAAGCAATGGGATGAGACTTGTTCATGGAAACTGTTTTGGCAAATCGCTCCACTACAGTGAAGGACAGAGCGCTGCCGAGAAGGTAGACCAGACTCAACCAACCATCTTCGGCCAGATGATGTGGCATAAAGCCAAACATGATGATGGCTAGAATTACAAGAATGGCAATCTTTTCAACTCGAATCAACAATGGGGTACGGTGAAGTGCGTGCCAAACCAGTGGAACAATCCAAAGAATACAAATGCTTAAGATCAGATGGGACATGAACGCTCTTTCTTGCAAAAAGGAGCGGTTGTGCCGCCCCATGACTCTAACCCAGAGTGACTTGAGGGTATAACATACGGCTAGGAAAGATCAAATGTCTTAGTGCAAAATATTGCGTTAATCAAATGGCGTCAAAATGGCTTTTGTTTCTTGTGCGGTGCACTGATCCTGGACTCCTGTAAGTTTTGGTGACGTTTCCAAGGTTTTATCAAGGAGGGGTAACGTAAATTATTTTGGGGTATGTGCACCTTATCATCCGAGTCGGGCAGCTGCCAGAGCAACTCTAACGATAGTGTGTAGCGAGGGCCCTGAAAATAATGAATCCGAAGAGGGTAGTAGCCGGGAGTTAAGGTTATGTAGACCCCTTTCTCTTCGGGCGAGTGTTGGCCATCGTTATCGATAATTAGTTGATCATTCAAAAACACCCGACTGCCATCATCGGAGCGTATCCCAATGTAGTAGTCTCCGGGCTCTTCAATCCAAAGTAGCGATTGCACATCGAGGGCAAACCACTCAAAGCGATTTGTCACTCCAGGAAATCCCAGGCTAAAATCTCTGGGAGCGATATCGAGCTGATCCATACAAAGATAGCCCTGTGGTTTCATCAGGAGGAAATTTTCTGGTAATCGTTCCGTTTCCTCGGGCAAGGCGTATAGCCTTGCTATCATGGGATGCAAGTTATCCCCTTCTTTGCAAACGATAAATAAACTCGATTCGGGGCTGATCAAACCGCTAGACTCAGCGCTTCGATCAGTACCGTCGAGGGCCTTGACCTCGATTTCTATATCCATCGCTTGAACGGTGTTAGCGGGAGGTACATACATACCTTGGTCGTCAATCGAGCCAAGGTCTCCTCCTAGATCCTGACCGACAACGGTAAATTCGACATCCCCTTGGAAAGGGGCTTGACCCATCAAAACTTGGAACTGAAGTCCTTCAGATCCGGCGCGCATCGAGAAAAGTGAAGGTTTGAGCGTCAGTGGCGGAAGCTCAACTTGCGACTGCTCGCCCGCTTGCGGAATGACTGGGACGATGGCCTCGGGCACCGTAGCTGTCCCGGCGGCTTCGATTTCTCGGTCGAGGCTAGGAAGTGAGCTAATTTCATCGACTTTATTATGAAACCCCGATTTATTCGAACACTGGATTAAAAAAAGCATAATGATGGATAGTTTCTTCATCTTGTCCCCTCTCTAAGATCTGTCCATTGCAGGTGGCGTCGGAATCTGGGGAAAATCTTTAAGGTTGATGGCTTGAGAGACCAAAAAAATAAAAAAATTTGGTAAGCAAATCTGAAGCTCTATCAGGTGGCATTATTTTCCTCCCAAGCAGATTCTACTGTTCCGCGAATGGGTAAGAAGGTGCTCGAATCTGTGATTTTGCTGTGACAGTGATCATGGAGGATTTTAAAATAGTAAAAAATATCCTTTAAAATGCAATTAAATGAGGGATCTATTCAACTTAGTAATGAATATAGCCGATACGTGACGCAGGACAAGTTTTATAAAGAGGTACGACCATGTGGAAAGTATTGGCTTTTTTAGGCCTCATGTTGCCTGCTGTTGCGAGCGCAAAGAAAAGTAAATCATATGTGAATGGATACTTTGGCTATGGCCAAGGTGGAATAGCTATTGGAGCTGACTATGAAATGAAGTGGGATAAAGTTGCTGGCTGGGGTGGCTACCTCTTGAGTTATGGGAGTAGTGATACGGGTCCAGGTGGACTCGCTGTCGGCGGATTTCTAAGGCCTCATATTCGAAAAAAAGGCTATGACCTTCATCTAACTGCTGGCTTTGGGTTATTAAATTATGAAACGCAGGCCGAATCATCTACCGCGCTTGGGCCACTAATTGGCTTTGGCTGTACAAAGAAAATAACAAAAGACATCTACATTGGTCTTGATTCCATGCACCACTATGGTTGGTTTAGTGAACCTACAGGCATCCTGATCAATAGTGGTTTGCTGACGGTTCGCTATCGTCTCTAGGAACAATGAAATCAGCTAAGGTTAGCTCAGAGAAGCTCAGCCTGATAAGCAAGAAGTTTAGGATTTGCAGGATCACGACGTAGAAGCTCGTTAAGCAAGGGTTTCGCTTCTACTAGCTTTCGCTGCGACCAATAGGAATCCAGAAGCTGATATTTATAGGGAGTGGTTGCACGAAAGTTCTTGGGTTCCCTAGGGTCCACGTTATTGTTATATTGTTTGTGGACTCGAATGGCCTCATGTAAGGCCGCACTCTCCTCGCTTTTCTGGTCTAAGTGATGATAGGATCTTGCCAGGTAACCCCAAATATAGCCTTGTTGATCACCTTCGTGCCGCAAAGCCTCCTTAAGCCAGAGACTTGCTTCGCGGTGATCATCCAGGGCCTGCCAAAGGCGGCCGATGGTGGTAGCCACCCTCTCTTTAGGAAGCTCTTGCCATTGAGACTGGAGCCAAGTTATTACATCTCGCTCTCGTTCCGCTAACTGGGCTAGCTCTCGTAGCTTATCAAATATGAAAGGGTAGTCGGGTGCGGTAGCGACTAGCCTGATACACAAGTTCAACGCTTCATCTAAATCTTTTCGATCGTGCTGCTTAAGAATCATAAGTTCGTTGATGGCTTTTATGTTTTGCGAGTTGTGAGATATCATGCTTGTTAGAGCCTTCTCGGCCGCCTGCCAGTTGCCGCTATCAATCAAGCGAAAAATGCTTCCCATATCGTGACGCTCAAACCTCGATTTTGTTGAAGGCAGTGCTAAAGGCGAGATGGATCCGCCTTCTTGTGGTGCACCAAGAGGGGCCCTAGTCTTTTGTTGCAACTTCACTTCATGGTCACGGGGAGGTTCTATGAAGGTTTGCCAAGAGACAAGGGCAAGGAGCAAGGCACTTCCTCCTAGGCCCAAAGTGAAGTTAATTACCGGCTTCATAGCTGGTGTTATCCCACTCATAGTGATCGAAAGCTGTAATTTGGCACTCTTCTTGGCTAGGGTTAGCAACACACCGTGCATGGGCCTGAGCAGACACTTCCCCATAAGGCATCCAAGGGCTTGCCCCTAAAACTTGCCCATAGGTGCGACGCAAGCCAGCCGCTTGCAGACCGATGGTTCGAGCCGTGCCTCGAAAGCTTCGATCCACATTGGACATGCCAAGAGTATGACACCCAGAGCAAGTTGGTTGGGTCGTCGAGCGAACTTCATATACACGCCAGTAGTCTGTGACATCACCGGGAAAGTAATATTGCAACGTGGGGGTTGGGCGAGGCACTGCATGGTAGCCCTCGACTCCTTGCACAAAAGGTGTTTTTAAAAAGCCTCGATTATCATGGCATCCGACACACTCCTGAGAGGCAGTTACCTCAGGGGTTTGCCAAACTGTGAGATCACCACGACGAGGTGCTTGGATCCGCCGCCCGTCGTGACGAGGGCGGTATCCGGACGGAGATTGAAAAAAACACGTGGCACCTGTTTTCATATTCTTTTGAATCAAGGCAATATCATTAAAAATGTAATCATCGGGACCGGAAGCTTTATTGTAATGTCGGCAGAGAAAGCGAATTTCTACATCTTGATCACCACTTTCCAGCTTTCCGAGCCGTGAGTAGTTCCAGCATTCTCCGTTCAGAATTTGAGGGTTTTCGCATGGACCTTGTTCCGATCCTTGGATAGGAATTATAGCTCCATCTAGGCATGAAAATGTGGGAATCTCACCTCCTACATGGGTTTCGCAGTTTAGAGCATATTCTGTGAGAGTCTCTGCAAGTAATGGGGGTGATAGTAAGAGCAAGAATATGCCCGTGATGAGATAGGTTTTCATGATTTAGTCCTCTTCATAAAATTATCAAATTCGATTTAGCTATCGCTCAACCTGAGGAACCAGGCTCAATATTCTCAGGGCTGGCTCTTGCTATTTTGATTTTTATGATAGCGGACTAAAAAAAAGTGCAGCTTGCAATCTTTACCTACTGAGGATTTAAGGCAGGGCTAGGTCACTAACTGGGCAGCCAGTACAAGCTCCCCCTGATGCCAGTGGCAGCTAATATCCACCGGCTGATTGGTATCAATCTCGATTTCTTCAAGCTCAACTTCGTCGACAAGCCCTCGCCACAAGTTAAGGGTACCGTCTGCAACTCGAACAGTTGCCTCCTCTGTGTTTTGCAGAAACCAAAGATAGTCTATGGCGGCAATGTCTTTTAGATAGACCATCTCTCTGAATTCATCTTGTTTTCCTAGAAATTCTGGAAAATCTTCGCCATAGAGATCGATATTGGCTTTACCAGGAGGGTTATCCAAAAGGTAAAGCCTCCCGAAGTACTTAAAGTTGTTTTCCCCCAAGAAGCGGTAGGTGGCAGGAAATGCCTCCTTGAGAGCATCCAGGTGATTGAACAGATAATTCTGAATATATGGATGCAGCTCAAGCTGTTTGGTAGACATGGTCCGTATTTGCCGAGCTATCCGTCTCAAGGGGTGGTCCATGGATAGTATCCTATTTTAGCATTGATTTGTGAGCACTCTTCCAGGAGCTTACCAAATGATGGTCGATGACGATCCCGCTCGTATATTACAGGCACTGAATGGTTTGCCAGAAATGTCTCAAGATATTCCAGAACGGAATCTTGAACAAAGCTACCATGGGTATCGACCCAGCGGTTATCAATCTTCTCTGGCCCAGCAAGGTGAATTTCGCGGACACGGTCGCGATTGATATTCTTAAGGTAGTTTGCAGCAGAATGACTTAGATTTTGTTCATTCACCCAGATGTTGTTGAGATCCAAGAGAATATAGCTGTCACATGTTAGGCAAAGCTGATTAATAAATTGATCCTCTGCCATGGTCGATTCAGGATACTCAAAGTAATAAGATAGATTTTCGATTAGAATTGCTTCTGATATCATGTCTTGCACCAGTAGGACTCTCTCCTCGCAACGCTTCAGAGATTCTTCGTTAAATGGAATCGGCAGCAGGTCATGAAAGTAAGTGCCTTCATCCCGAGAAAAGCATAGGTGATCAGAAACATGCTTGGGCTGGTACCGCTTTCTTAAGCTCTGAATCGCTTGCCAGTAATCAAGGTCTATGGGATCCAGTCCGCCCAAATTTCCGCTGACACAGTGAAAAAGTATGTCGTAGTCTTGGCGAATCTGTTCTAGTTTTTTATGGTGAGGTCCCGGACTCAGCCAATTGTCGGCAACAACTTCAACATAGGGAAGATTTGCTCCACTCGCTAAGAATTCGTCTATTTGATCCAAGTGTAGGCTGAGGCCCACACCTGAATGCACCGTAGGTAGGGTCATTTAACCTTGACTTTCTTGGCCACCGATCCACCAATTTTTTCACACAAACCTGAAGGGACATATACCCACTCATTCGGGTCGTTATCAACTTTAGCTTGGCCAGCGCAGGCATGGCCGTTGGCACCACAATCATTTTTCCCTTTTTTGGCAACTCCTTTGCACTTGACGATGGTATCACCTTTTTTAGCCCATTCAGGCTTACTGCCGGCAAGTGCCAATCCACTGAGTCCTAGACCGATCATTGATGCGAAGAGAAGCGATTCTTTTTTCATACTGAGATTCCTATGAGAAGCGTTAATGTACCTTGCATTGGATAGGGGCTGTTGACCTTTGGAACACAAGCATTTGATATGCCTTGATAAACGCAATCCGTTGTCGCTCGTGGTTAACATATTGCCGATATGCCTCCCCCTAGCTCCTAGCCTTGTCTTCATCCAGTCAGACCAGCGAGGTGTGTTCCAAAGGTCAACAGCCCCTAACAAGACTCTACAATTTCATAGCATTCATCAGAAAAAATCTATCAAAAATTTTAAGAAGGTACACTCTAATGCAGATGAACGATACTTACCTAGGCGAGCTGGCAAACTTAAAGAGGCTCTCATGATTTTCTAAAGCACAGTCATATAACATTAATGACGTAGGAATTATAGGAGGACATGTGACACAATCTGTACAAAATGATACCCATTCGACTTTGGTCGGCTACATTCTTTGGATTTTTGGCTTTATGGGAGCCCATCGTTTCTATTTCGGGAAAACGATCTCAGGTTTAATCTGGTTTTTTACGGGAGGCCTGCTGCTTGTTGGCTGGATCGTCGATCTGTTCCTTATTCCAGGAATGGACTCTGAGGCTGATCGAAGGTTCTCAAAAGGGGAGCTTGATTATACCGTTGGCTGGATTTTACTAACTTTCCTTGGGGTTTTTGGTCTGCATCGGTTTTATATGGGTAAGTGGGTTACTGGGCTTCTCTATCTGTGTACCGTCGGGCTGCTGGGAGTCGGAATCGTCTATGATTTCCTTACTTTAAATAACCAAATACACATGGAAAATCGCAGCCGGATGCTTGCCTAATGCAGCCGAAGGGCCTTGCGCCCCCGGCTGTTACACTTCTTCGAAACCTCAACAGCCCCTAATTTTGAGCTGAGCGGAAAGTTTCAATTTTCGAGTGATGGTACTTCAGAACCACCATCCCCTGCGATTCGCAGTATTGCGCAGCCTCTTCATATGTAAGGGAGTCCTTCTTTTCTTGGAATACAAATACCTCTTGGTCGCAGTCCTCTGGAGATGTTGCGTCTGCTTGGCAAATACTTTCGCAAACCACAGGTAGAGTCTCCTGGCAGTCTCGTTCAGTAACAGCGATACCTTGGGTGAGTTGCAAACATTCACTTGTTTGGTATTCGTCAGTGTTCCAAGACTGAACCCAAACCGTCTGACCCAACAGGCTTTTCTTAGTCTCGGTTCGAGCTATCTCTGGCGAGTTCACTTCAGGCTGATTACTTACATCTTGATGGTCCGGGTGGGCCACTTGAGACACTTTAGCTTCCGGTTCCGTGGTCTGAGCCACAATAAGGTCACTTGATTCCATTTTTTCGTCCGTAACAGCTTTGAACTTGCTCGGCCCACAAGCGCAGGTGAAAATAAAGAGGCCTAAGGTCACGAAGGTCTTTGAAAGTTGCATATTTCTCTACTCGTGTGATGTTCTACTTGCTTGCAATCTTTCGGAGCTTCGGAGCATGTGATCAACGAAGATACCCTAGTTGGAACATGACTATAAAATCACTAAGGAAACGCCTGGATTCAGCGATCTGAGACTTGGTTTAAGAATCCAAGGGGCGACCGATTCTGTCTTTTGGTAAGAAACAGGTCGGCCATGGCCAATCGCGGCGATGGGGCTCTGGAGTGTTTGCGTCGGGGCTATGATATCTTCGTCAAAACTAGGACGATTTCCGCCGTAACGTTGTCATTGCTGGAAACATGGGTAGGAGGTCGTTTTGAAGTTCGAATACCATTCTTGTAAAAGTCAGAGAGCGTTTTGCCTACCGCCGGAAATTGATATTGGTCTTCCCGAGAAAGCCTCTCCCCAGCAGCGGTTTGACGAGCTGTACCAGTCTATCATAAACGAGCCGGATCAAGTGATTCCCAATATGGCTTCCTAAGGAGGACTTATGAAATCGATTTTTACTGTACAAGCCATTTCCGTGATTGGGGCTGTCGGGATGTTTCAGACCATGGATGATGTCCAAGAAAACAAACGTCTTCTCAAGGAAGGTCAGGTAAAGCAATATGTGAGCAAAGCGGGTGAAGCGAACATTTCGGCACTTGCCCTGCTCAAGGGCATGTTAGAGTCAGATGCCTACGGCCAGTCCCTGGTCAATGTCGATCCACTAAAAGCTCAATTCGAGCTTACCAGTAAAGCCGACCATGTGAAAGCTAATGGAGATGGAACACTTACGATTCAACATGAAAGTTCCCTCGATAACAGTTCGAAAAGCTTCGATGCGATTTTCGAAAGTGGGAACGTTGCAAGCAGCTCGCTCCTAGCAATCAATACCTTGGTCGAGCTTGAGTCGGTGCTTGATAATCAGTTGGTTGTTAGAATTACGACTAGCTCCACGTCGAAAAAGAATCTAAAACAAACACTTATGGCAAAACTCGATATTCCTGAAGCACCGTTTTTCCTACCCAAAGAAGCGTGGATCTGGTCCTGGAATTCGGATCAGTACGTGGATGATTGTATCACTCTTGTAGAAGGCACTGCGGTCGTAGAGCGAAATTGCAAGAAAAAGTATCCCGTAATATGCGAGACCCCCTGTGCAACCCACGTGACCAATCTAACCCAGTGCAACTGGGATAAATCGGTTCTTCATGCTTCCGCAACTAAAATGAATCATCAAGATGCATTGGATTATTGTCAGAACAAAGGCTTTCAAATGCTATTTCATAACATCGAGAAATACCCACGAGTGCAGAACAGCCCTCGGTCCTGGTAAAAAAAGTCGTCCTTGATTTCCTTCATTATGCTGGAAAATTAGACAGGCCCAAAATTTATATTTTGGGCCTGAGGTGATTTACAATTCAGTGGACACACTAGCGTAGTAGAACGAACCTATGAGATTGTGAGTTCGGGCATCAATATTATCATTGAATGCTGCATCCGAGGAGGGGGGCTCCTTGTTGGTGATGTTATCAGCTCCAAGGGTGAATGTGGTCGCCCATGATGTCACCGTGTAGGTTGCCTGGACGTCATGAGTTAACCAGGCTTCAAAATCTTTGTCCAAATCGGAGCCTTCAGCCTCAAGTTTGCTGGTGTAGTTGTTCGTTAAGTTTAGAGTAAACCCACCGACTCCATAAGAAAAGCCAAGGTTGAGCTTATGATCTGGAATCGATCCAACTCCTTCAGACGCTGCATCGACGAATTTTCCTACAACGTCGACGAAGTCTGAAGACTTGTCTGCCTGGTTGAGATACTCAAGAAACTTGGTACCTGTTAGAGCCACTCCAAATCGGTCGGTTCCAAATCGTGTGGTATAGTCAACTCCAAAGTCGACCCCCTTGACCTTTCGAGCAGCTAAGTTCAATGCGGTGGCCTGAATAGTTCGGATGTTGTTGTTACTATCGAGCACGATCTTATCAGAGAACAAGCCATTGTTCCTGTACTGGTCGACGATAAACTGTGGGTTGATGTCGATAGCATTCTTCGTTTCAACAAAGAAGTAATCCGCCTTTACATTAAGCCCCCAACTAGGTGAGTAGGCCAATCCAAATGTATAGCTGGTCGACTCTTCAGGATCGAGGTCTTCGTTGCCACCTTCTAGCGCTAGAAACTGAAATAGAGAGGAGTCACTTTGCGGGCCACCGTTACACTTAGAGGCATCACTGGCACAGGGATCATTTAAGAAAGCAAAGTTTTCAGCTTCACCCTGGTAAAGCTCTCTCAAACTTGGCGCTCGGAAGCCAGTAGAGTAGGTTCCTCGAAGGATGAAATCTTGAACGGGTTTGAACTTCAAGCCGACCTTTGGGTTGAAGGTGTTGCCAAAGTCATCGTAGCTCGAGTAGCGTGCGGCTAACTCTACATCGACCATCTTCACCACTGGAAGTAAAGCTTCAAGATAGGCTTCACTAACTTCTCGATCACCTGAGGTTGGCTTAAAGTTCGTGTTACCGATTGAGTTGAAGCTGGATGTCTGACCATCCGGTCTAAACTTGATCGCTTCGCGGCGATACTCTAAACCGCCAGCAATCGAAATAGGTCCTCCAGGAAGTGAGCCAATTTCTCCGCCGATATTGAAGACGAAAGACTCAGTGTCCGCTTCGCCGCGAATGTTAGCTTCAGTCTTAAGCCAAGCAATCTGTTCCGCAGAAAGTGAACCGTCAGGGCCGAACATATTGACTGGCACACAACCGAGCTCTTCAAGTGCATCACACACAGCGGGGCTGCTGATCGATGCTGTAAAATTAGCCTTGTTGACTAGGTTCTCAGCGGTTTCAATGGTTTTGGTGTTGCCATAGTTGTAGTCGAAGTTCCATCCCCAACCAATATCGAGAAGGTCGCCTTCCAAACCAAGAACTAGGTTCGTTACATTGGAGTCGAAGGTACTTTGACGAGGCCCGAAGTCTGTCATTCGTCGTCTGACGTCGGTAAGGGCTTCTCCGAATGGGTTGAACTCGTTGTCAGCAGCCATGGTCAAACTGCCAGTTTCAAAGGCCGTAAAGATTGGAGTCGGTGCTGATTGGTAATTGCTTAAGGTGTTCGTGTAGGTTGATGTTAAGTTTGCACGAACAGTATCGGAAATGTCGTAATTGCCATAAAGGTAAACGCTTCGCCGTTCCTGTGCCATAATTGCATCAGTAAGTTCTGAGTAGTTGTACTCGTCGCCACTTACCTCACGGAAATCTCCGACTCCAGTAATTTCGGTCACCCCATCTCGAACTGTTACACGGCAGCTTTCCTCGCCATCAGCACAGGTAAAACCGCTACCAGCAGTTGTAACAACTGCACTACCATTAGGAATCGCAGAGCTGCCACCACCTAGCGGATAGCTCGATACATCACGATCAGCGGAGCGAACGTTCCCCTGACGATAGTGATTCACGCCGATCATGATGTTGCCTTTGTCACTCGCTGCTCCGTAGGTGACGCTCACGCTTGTGGTCTCTAGGTCACCTTCCGATGCCGCTCCGGCGTAGACATCAACACTGGTGCCAGTGAAGTCTTTTTTAGTGATGATGTTGACAACCCCGGCAATTGCATCGGAGCCATATACCGCTGAAGCACCATCTTTAAGAACCTCAATGCGCTCGATAGCTGCTACCGGAATAGCATTTAAGTCTGGAGTTTCACCAGCCAACCCGTCGTTAGGCAAGCGTCTTCCATTAAGAAGTACAAGGGTTGCTGTTGCGGGTAAGCCTCGCAGGGTGATGTTTCCAGCACCCCCACCCCCACCATTAGTTGTCGATGTTGTGACCGAGTTTCCGACAACTGCTGGGAGGGTTTTTAGAACGTCGGTTACTGTTTGCGAGCCGGATATTTCGATGGCCTGTCTATCGATAACAGTGATTGGGGATGACCCTTCCATATCCATCCGTTTGATACGTGACCCGGTAACTTGGATCCTTTCAGCTTTTTCCCCTGACTCACCTTCTTGACCAAAGAGAGTTCCGGAGAAGACGAGAGGGCTTCCAAGTATGAGGGATTTTGCTATTCTACGATACAGCATCTGCAATCTCCTGAATTGAACCATTTTTCTCTATTTTGTTAAAAATCAGTTAATCAAGTTTTTGTAGAAAATACAATACAATTGATTCTGTCGAAAGGAACGAAAGGCTTGACCTGCATACCATCCAAATAAAATTGCTGAAAGTAGCAAGGCCTGCGGGTATGATAATGGCCTTGAACATGAATGCTGTTTTTGAGGAGCCCATGACCGTGTCGGTTTCAGATCCTGTGTTGCTTTCGTTTGACCAGTTCACCCCCCTAAGGCGAACCCCTTGGGCAGGGACCAACATCAGTAAAATGTTTAAGGCGGATTTGGTCCCGAGTGCAGTTGACACGCCAATTGGCGAGTCTTGGGAATTTTCTTGCGATCCAGCATACCCTTCTAAGATTCTCAGCACTGGTCAACTGTTGGCGGACTTTGTCCGTGAGCACAGTGATCAGGTCTTATCACCAAAATTGAGCGCCTCGTCAAAAGGTGCCTGTGAAATTCTAGTCAAGTTATTGAATGCTGCAAGCCCTCTATCGCTGCAGGTTCATCCTGAAGATGGGGATCCTAACTTGGGGCCCAAAGAGTGCGGCAAGCCAGAGTCTTGGCTTGTCCTTCATGCGGAACCGGGAGCTGGAATTTATGTGGGCTTCTCTCGCTCATTAGATAAAGACGAGCTTAGAAAAGTTTTATTGGACGGCGATCGAGCGAAAGACGTCCTTCAATTTGTTCCGGTCAAACCAGGAGATTATTTTGAGATTAAGCCCGGAGTTCCTCACGCTATTGGGCCTGGGGTGACTCTTCTTGAGCCTCAGCGAATTTTCCCCGGGAAAAGTGGTAAAACTTATCGGATGTGGGATTGGGGACGCAAATACGATAACCAAGGACGGCTCGATCCTAATGGGGAGCCGCGGCCACTGCATGTTGACGAGGCCTTGAGGATCATAGACCCTGAAAATCAAGTGGGGATGAAGTTTGTTCGCTCAACCATGGAAGCTTTTCATACCATCGGCCTCGATGAATCAATCATCCATCAGTACCCCAAAAATGACCATTATCAAGTCCATCATATATTCAAAGAAGACGATGAGCCTATTCGTTTGGCCGTGGCCGATGGCTACGGTGTGTTTTTGTCATGTGAGGGCCGATTTAAGCTGAAAGAAGCCGTTTCAGTGGGTGTGGGGCAACCGGTGCTCTTACCCCATCAGGCGATGCCACTGTCAATGAGTGGGCGGGGGCAGGCGGTACTTGTGACGCCTGCCATGTCGCAAGTGAAATTCTCCAAGGCTTGATTGAGAACGGCTCTAGCCGTGCTTGTCGAGATTCCGATTCTCATGTACCTTATGCCGTGAGGTCAACTTTATACAAAGAGAGCATCTTATGATCCAAATCTATGGTGCAAAGATTTCCCGAGCTATTCGTTGTCTTTGGGCTGCTGAAGAACTGAATCTTGAAGTTGAGTTTATTCCTGTCGAGATGAGCCTCAAGGGACTTCGCTCACCTGAGTTTTTGGCACTCAATCCCAATGGGAAGGTACCAGTGCTCAAAGATGATAGTTTTGTCCTGTGGGAGTCAGGTGCGATCTGCTCCTATCTTGCTCGGCTTCAACCTGAGCAAGACCTGCTACCAAGAGACTCAAAGAAGCAAGGACTTTGTGAGCAATGGATGCAGTTTGCGATTGCCGAGGTGGATGCCCACCTCTGGGCGCACCGACGGCACACTTTCATTTATCCCGAGGAAAAACGAATCGCCGAAGTTGTGCCGTCGCTTCATTATGAATTTAAGCGTTCCATGGGTGTTTTGGATCAAGGTCTAAGCAATAAAGACTATCTTCTTGGTGACTTTACCTTGGCAGATATCATGATAGGTCAAACCTTATTTTGGGCGGTGGAGTCTCAATTTCCACTTGTGCATGACAGCATCGAGCAATACGTGAGGCGTCTGCGTGGCCGGTCCGGATTTCGTCGAGTCATTGAAAAATATGTCAAATCCTAATCTAAGGCTCGCTGTTTCTTACCAGATTGAAAAGATATGAACTTCAGCCCTGGCTCCATTAAGGTCTTGGGTTACGCTTGCCTAAAAATCTAAAGTGTTCACAAAACCTGCCGACACAAAAAGTAGCCAAATGTAGCCAGATGAAGGAGGCAGGTTGCCATGAGTTCGTGGTCAGTAAAAGATGCTAAAAATGACTTCTCTAAGCTGATCAAGGCGACCAACGAGGAGCCGCAGGTTATCACGAGCCACGGTCAAAAGGTTGCCGTCGTGTACCGTTATGACGATCGCAAGCATGAAGTCAGCTTTCCAAAGAAAA
This sequence comes from Pseudobacteriovorax antillogorgiicola, assembly GCF_900177345.1. NCBI lineage: Bacteria > Pseudomonadati > Bdellovibrionota > Oligoflexia > Oligoflexales > Pseudobacteriovoracaceae > Pseudobacteriovorax > Pseudobacteriovorax antillogorgiicola. Next base: position 95,858 of record NZ_FWZT01000022.1, on the reverse strand, counting down.
ATCTTGAGCAGTTTCTGGAAGATACGCGGAAACATTTCGAAGAGTCAGGAATCAGCGGAATGATCAAAGTTGGTGGTGAATAAGGAGATCCCGTGTACATACTCGATAGCAATATTATCCTTGAGGCCATCAAGCCAGAGCCCAACCAAGGGGTGATGCGGTGGCTTTCGACGGAAATTGGCTTTGGAGTTACAGCGATCACCATCGAAGAGATTAGTTTTGCCATCCACGAAATGAGTGATGGGAAGGAAAAAGATGCCCATCTGGTCTGGTTTAAGCAGTTGCTACTCTTCAACCCTGATATTGCTATCATCCCATATGATGGGGCAAGTGCCAGCCTGTTTGGAGAGATGTATGGCAAGCTACGAACGAAGGGGCTCAAACCTCGAAAGGTGGATCTTCAGATTGCGGCTATCGCTAAGGTCAATCGCTCCGTGGTCGCAACCAGCAATACAGAAGAATTTCTTCATTACGGGGTCTCTTTGGTGAACCCCTTCGAAATCAATATTGCATAGATTTGAAATCCTACGGCCCCTCGTGGGGCCACTATTACTTTTTATTTCACTTCAATTGGTGGGTAGGCATTTTCAATGAGCATCTTAAACTGCCTAGGAAACCAGGTTCCTGCAGAAGGTGCATCGTCCATCGCACCCGTGGGGTTGCCAGCGCCCGTTACATAGGTGGGACTACACATAGGATCGAACTGCTTGCCTTCGTAATCTGGGCCTGTTTGGGAAGAATCGCTGGTGCCATCGGACTCTCCTGGTGGTTTGCCCCAGATAAAGGCTGTCACGGCATCATCTTCACCGTAAGGCAAAACTTGCGGCCTAGCTCCGATACCAGCACCATCAGCATTGCACCAACTGCCTCGGTGCGGTCTCTTATCGATTCTGAGTGCATCAACATGCTCGTTGGGTGTAGCGTAAGGCCCCTCGTTCTTCAATGGTCGATTAGGTCCGCCCCAGCCGTTGCGGGAGGTATCGATCAAGAATTGGGTACTCTCCGGGAATCCAGCTTTCACAAACTCTTTCTTTAATTCACTGGCAAAGTCACGCTCATCGAAGATCAGATTCCATTCGTAGAAATCAGCTGATCGGATTTGCTGATAGTTTATGGCAAACCGCGAGTCGGGCAAAAACTCCTCCTCAACCGGAGTGTAACCTGAAACGTTGCTGATAAAGCCGTCGATCAATGGAAAGCGATCACCGGCAACTTCACTTAAAAATTGGCTATAGTAGGTGACAGCTGGCCCAAGGTTGGTATCCCAACCAAGCCACCCAGAATGGGCGATGTCGAGGTATAGATACATGTTTGGTAGTTGTGAAAGAGTTTGAAGTGCGTACTGAATGCCGCTCTCATAAGTTTTGTCTTGGTTCACTTTCTGGCACGGAGCCATGCTTAAGTTGGTGACCATGTTGGGCAGGGAATCAGGTTCAATGATGGCTACAATTCGTAGGTTTGCGAAACGAGGGTCTGCGAAGTGATCGGCAATCACATCGATAAATTCTCTCTTATAGATCTCAAGCCCACCTTCATCAGCTTTAAGTTTGCCATTCGATGCTAAGGCGGAGCAGTCGCGATCAGGAAGGTTGTAGATGGCAACCTGCACGGTCATAGGTTTTATTTTGCCGTCGGTCGCCAATGCTTCCTGCTGCCGAGCTGCCTCAACAAGGTGATCTTCCAAACTCATTCGTGTTTTATTGCCAACGATGGACTCTAAGCTTTCGAGCCAGATCGTTGTAGGGACCTGTTTAAGCGATTCCATCTTGGCGTAAAGACTGGCATCGGTTTCGATGGCTAGAGATTTATCAATTTGCTCGGAATAACCTGGATTCAAATAGGCGTTGGCACCTTGAAAAGGAATTCTTTCCTTAGCGATGGCATCTGGGGAAAGCTGCGCGATCCAAAGGGTAATGCCAGCCATAGCCTGCATCGATAGTTTCATCATGTAGGAACTCCATATATGATTGCTAAATAAACAAGACATAAATTTTTGATCGATCAAGCTAGGTTTTTTTACCAGGGCGGCTTGGGATGAAACAATCGCAAAATTCTAAACGGTGGGATTTTGTAAATAAGCTACGGATGAATTTATCAATAAATACAGGTCTTCTGGGACTGATACCTACACTTGCGTCACTAAAAAGTTAATTGATGGGGAGAAACCGGTAGGCTTAACAGTAAATTTGGTTTGTTTTTGTAGTTTTATTACGAAAGCATGTTACGTCGGTGCTGTTGTTTACAGCTGTGTCTCATTAATCATACTTGCTTGTGTATTTCAAATCCTACACTTTTGATTTAGCAGCAGTGGCTAGAACTGCTGCATGACCAGCTGCCTGTGCCTTAGCTCTGAGCTGTAGATACAAGTCTCAATGCAGTTTGAGAAGATTTTGCACTTTTACTAGGCGGCATCGAACGCCTTCGGTCTCCATGGGAACTATTGCATGAATCTGAGCACGCACGCTCTAAGGCGATCTTGTGATCTATCCATGTTGCTTCGTGAATTCTCTTCACTGAACCATCGTGGATCTCAATAGCAACCGGCGATCGGCTGAAAGAATTAGGGTGAACTCCAGAGCTGTTAAGCAAAGAAAACTCTACGACGATGGATCTCTGGCCCGGACTATAGTGGGGTTGGACTTGGGTTCGAATGGAAATTTTAGATTTTGGACGAAACGCTTGGCTGCGATCAAGGTCGGAGGCAAGTGATTTTTTTGCTAGATCTGATAGTACGTTCTTAAAGTAAGCAAACATCATAAGAGGGACTCCAATTGAATCATGCTGCATTGAGCTTAAGAAAAAACCTGCTCTGGCCTGTACCCAAGCATCTTTCGTGCCACTAAAACTTGATAAATTTTTACTAGAATTGATCGGTAGTCTTGCCGGTGCATGAGATACCGACAAGACTAGCTAAACTATGTAGATCTATGTTCTATGCTAATACAGCTTGTTTCGCTTTTTAGAGTAAAACGGAATAACCGAAGGAGAGGTTGGCGCCGTCTTCAACCGTGACAACAGTGCCATTGCTATTATCATCATCCTCGGATTGAGCTGCATACACACCTTGGAGGGCAATACTCAACATCCCGGAACGTCCTACTAGGTTTTTAAAGCCAATACGTGGCGCAACCGCAAAGCCAGTATCTTCGCCTTCAGCAAAATAGGCCCCAGCACCGATACCTGCGAAAACAAATTGCTGTCGAGAAAGCGGCATGTGCAAGGAAGGCTCGATCACAAGGCTGCCCGAGCTGGTATCTTCGTCGATGTTCGAATTTTCATCGTCGACATCATCCAGGCTTGTATATGTGAAATTTGTTAGAGCTGAAACTTGGAAATTATCTGAAAAGAAGTAGCCAATGGATGGCGTAAATCCAGCATCGGTTCTTGAATCCGTAGTGGAAAAGTTGATCGCTCCTCCGATCTCTAGCACTCCCGCTTCGGCATAGGCATACCGACTCCCAATACCTGCTTGCCGCTTTAGCTTGACTGTTTTTCCACCATCGATACGAGGTGGGTTAGGAGCCTCCTCAAGATTTTGACCGAAAGCTAGAGCAGGAGAGGTAGCAATTATTAGAGCAGCAATTCGAGGTGCGGTAACTAATTTCATCATTATTTTTTTACTCCTAAAATATAAAAGTCCTAGCGAGACACAAACAAAGAACAGCAATACAATTATCGAGCCAAGTCAGACAAGATTGAGGAAACTAAGCTAAATGCAGTCGTAATAAGAGTTTCGGTAACAAGTGAGTCCAATGTCGAAGTGTATTCCAGAAGGGATGTATCCCATAAACTGTATCAATTTAGTGCTATGATTGTTGGGTCAAGCCTACAATGATGTCTCCGGGGATTGCTGCTCCAAAGATTTTATTGATGTTCTTGGCATGTCTTGGCGGGACTTAAAGTTTGGAACCGTGTTCAGCTTAGCGCACTGAGACCACAGTATCTCTTCTGCAATCTCGTAGACAAATTCATGAACTTTCTCGTTTTCCTATGGAGTTCATCATCGTTAATATTTCAGCCGCTAGTTCGTCGCAGAGACTGTCTCTAGAGAGGCCCCACTTCGATTTGCGAAAGATCCATGCTAAGCGTTTTAGGCTTTTGCTGTTTTGTTGGCTGCTCAAACCGAGTCCAGCGGGTTTATGGTTCACTGATAGAGTTGCCTGCACCGCGTGGGTGCGTTGTTGCAAGGACTGGACAAAGAGCAGGGCTCGATCGAGAAGCACCCAGGGAAAGTTCGGGTTCTTATTGGGCCCGATAACGTAGTGAGACTTTTTCGTTTTGAAGCCTAGTATTGTAGGATCTGAATAGGCGAGATAAAGGGAGCTACCGCCTCCCAAAAATGCGCCTAATCCGCTTCCCACTAGTAAAGATGCTCCCCCAGCCATAACATCGATGCCACCCCCAGCCAAGGCACCGACAGCAGTTCCTAGAGTTACTAGTTTTGTTCGACTTAAACCTAAGATCTCCCACGTTTGTCGACTAAAAAGATCATCCTCTTCAAAGCGCCCCTCAAGCTGGGTTTCATCTGTTTCTAGCCATTGATATTGAAATAATAGAAGTAGTTTGTCCCGACACGATTGTTCCATGTTCCGTACGGTATCGAGATAGGCATTTTGAAGTTCCTGCTTATTGGGAGGGCCAAAGTCTGTATCTACAATATCTTCTTTGTGTTCTAGATTGATTGCTTTCAGAATAAAATTGGCAATCACGTGAGCCGATGAGTAGAGTCTACTCTGGTGTTCGCTCTTCATGATCTCGATTGCCTTGCTAATCTGGGGCCTAAGCTGGTCGTGAATGACTTTTAGCTCCTCTAGCAGCTGGACTCTATCTTCTAAATAGGATTTATGAGCATCAAAAACCCTGACCTTTCTGAAGTACTGATTTAGAGCAGCCTCCCAATCGTCGATATACTCTTGCTTGCCAATCAGATTAATCAGTGCCATAGAGTGCTGGCCGGTCCAACGGAGAATTTCAAACTCGCTTTCATAGTTGGACCGGTATGGCCGACTTGCGTCGGCAACGTACAGAATTGCTGCGCCTGCAATAATTGGGCTTAGAAGTTCACGTTCGTACTTGAATTGGTTTGTGCCCTCAAACTCTTTCAAAAACTCTTCAACTCGTTGCCTCCTCTGATGAGCATCAACCGGTTTCTTCTGGAGCCACTCGAGTACCGCTGGAGCTTCCTCGAATCCAGGGGTGTCAATGATTTGAAAAAGGTCTTGACCGCTAGCTCGCATGATGAATTCTTGACACGTTTGAGTTGTTCTAGGTGTTGCAGCGATCTCGATCATATCGTTTTCAGTTAGGGTTGCTACGATACTAGACTTCCCCTTATTCGAACGGCCAACGACGGCAAAACTTGGAATCATACTTATTCTCCAAGACTGAATAGACCAACGTAGGGGTCTTTCAAATCAGCAATACTTGTTTTCCATAGTCTTCTCTCTTCAGGCTCTTCGCCTGAAGGATCTTCTTTGCTCCATTGTATAGGGTAGAAAAGAATGGGCAAAGACTCTAGGCCTTCATCTCTAAGCCTATTGATCAGCTTTTGAATGGCTTCACCTGGCAGCTCCCACGAGTCACACAGAATTAGCAATGCGGTTCTATGACTTGTAACTAGAGATTTGAGATCATGGGAAATTATATCTAGATCTGTCGCGGTTCCATTGGCGTGATAGCTTTTCACGATATTTAGCGACGGTTGAGCGAGACTCGATTTTAGATCGACTTCATCACTGGGTACGTCCCGCCAAAACACAAGATAATAGTCTTTCTCATTGAAGACCATTGTGGTTTGGGGGGAGAAGGTTTCCGTGTTCTTGTCTTGTAGCGATATGGGCCGTTGGTCATCGTTGCTCCAACCTTGGTGGAAGCCTTTCAAACGTTTGAAAAGAGTTTCACTGGCATAGTCGTCAAAGCTAAGCTTGCTAAGTTCTCTCGACATTCTCAAGCGAAGTACTATTAAGAGGACGAAGCGGGGTAGGACACTATAAAAACAAACGGAAACGCACAAGAACAGCCACCAGGTTTGATGGTAGGTTTGCCGGTCTAGGTTGGGGATGCTGCCTTGATAGGAATAGCGATCTTCAAGACGAATAAACTGGCTCGCTAATACAGTGCTTTCGCTAGGAACAGCTTCAGGAATCAGCCAAGCAAACGGCGATCCGAGGACTTGAATGAACTGATGAAACTCGCCCGATGCCATATGAAGGCTTGTGCTCCAGGAGAACGCTAAGTCATAGAACACTCCCGTGCAGATCATCGTAACAAGAGCGCTAATGTTGAACAACAGTGAGAAGAATAGCAAGGCTTGCAGCGATAGCATAGCTTCGATGTTGCAGTATAGTTGATGCACCCTGCTCAGGCTTTGATCTAGTGTCCGCCAAGATGGACTTCGCCTTATTTTTCGTTTCACAACCCGTTCAAGGTAGAGCATTACTGCTCCTACTAAACCGGGGTAAGCACCCTGATGAATAGATGACTGTGCACTTGCTCCGCGTAACCTTGTAATAGAACGGAAGCCTAGTCCAATGGTAAGCATCGCTGTTTGAAAGATCACAAAGAAGCCTAAAATTGGAATGACGTTTATCGGAGTCGTGCCGTTATAGCTCAACAAAAGTCGAGTACTTGAGCTACCGAGCACACATGCAACGATGGCGGAAACAACAAGTATGTACTTATAGAGATGAGTATAGATAGGGCCAGGCCAATCTTGTTTTTCTCGGGAGCGAATCTTATCGAGCCATTGGATAAGGAGTCTTGATCGCTGGTCGGTTTTCTCGTCAAAGCTAATACTGGCAGCAATCTGTCGGTCTCGCTCTTGCAGCTCTTCCATTGAAGACTCTTGGTCCTGACTTATCTTCAGCTCGTAGTCCATAAGATCTGGAAGCTTAAAACGTCTCATTGGCATTGGTATTCTGGTTCCCCAAGACTTAGTCATCAAATCTTCCTAGGATAGGGGAAATTCAGGGGGAGGGCCATTTCAAAGATTGATGCCAATATGACATCAATCCTTTGTGCTCCGTTAGATCTCAATCAGCTTTCTGAAGTTTCTTAAAGAAGGGACATTCTCACAAATGATCTTGAATACAGCCAGGAGTGGAGCTGACAGAATGGCTCCAGCGGCTCCCCAGGTCCAGCCCCAAAGGATAATCGATAGCAAGACAACAAGCGGATTGAGGCTCAGTCGCTGACCCAGGAGAATCGGAGTAATGATCTGGCCCTCGATGGCATTGATGATAAAGTATATTGTTGGCGGTAGCATGGCTTGAACGTTGGATTCGAAGCTAAGCAACGACACCATACTGATAATAACGACTCCAACCATGGGGCCAATATAGGGAATGTAGTTTAAGCATCCGGCGAGGGCACCCCACAGGACAGGGTTCGGCATATCAAGTATCCAAAAAACAAATGATGCGATAGCACCGAGGCATATATTAATTGTGGTATAGGTCAGCAAATAAATAGAGATCCCTGCTTTGATACTTCGAACGATACTCCCATCGAATTTCCCTCGTCGATCTTGGCTAAATATCTGATCCAGCTTTCTTAAAAACACTTCGCCATAGACTAGAAAAAAGAAGAGTAAAACGAGAGTCGACGCAATGGTCATAAAAGCTTCACTGGTAACATCGAAGACCATGTCTCCCAAACCTGGATATTGAGTTACTTCGATCGATTGGTCTGTTCCGGTCCCGACTGCTGTGACTTCCTCGACCTTTTTTGCAGCAGTGGTAATCTGTTCGAATGGCTGCTTAATGGCTGTTAATTTGCCTTCCAAGAGCGATATATCGTTGGGCGCTCGTTTGAGCCATTCATTGGCCGGGCCAACCAGTGATGATATTCCGAAACCTATAATCGATAGAAACGATGCCATGATAAACGTTGCACTGGCTAACTTAGGTATGTACCAACGGTGACAGATCCTAACAAAGGGTGCCAGCAAAAAGTATAGAATAAGGCTCATAAATATCGGTAGCAGGAGGGCTTGGGCGAAGTAAATCGTATACACGCACGCAAGTACACAAAGAACATTGATCTGCCAATAGAAGTTGGGTTTCTGAACTGAGTGCTCCTTACTCTTACCTTGATATACCGAATGCTTTGCGGTTCTTTTTGTTGTGATCATAAGATTTACTTCCAATCTCGACTATAGGACCTTTTCAGTGGGTAGGCCCTTCTCTGCAGTTTTAGTACCAAAGTCTAAAACTGCATGGTTCGTAAGCCGTGCGCTGGTCCAATCAATAGCTTGCATTTGAACGGTATTGTATTCTTGATTCAAAGCTCTCAACCTTTCCTTGTCTCTTTGATCCGGTGCAATGTAAGCTAAGGTCATATATACAGCTGTAGCGAAAGAGGTGATTGCCACCGCGACTGGAGCACCAAATTTTGCAATCGAAGCTCTAGCAACACTTTTATCAATGGCAGTACATCGCCTCTCCCGAACACTTTCGGTCCTTGGGTTTTTGATCATCCAAGGTGCTCCACTTGGAAAGCCATGTTCCATGGAGGCCCTGCGAAAGCTAGAACGGTGGGGTGTACTGAAAGTGCTCATGTCCTTTCCTCCCTGAAGGTTTGCAATTTCCAATTTTCACTAGATCCTATTGCAGAATCGGTTCCATACTTTTTGGCGCCAAAAAGGTATGCTTTTGGCCTCGGGGGAGGCTGAGTAGGTTAAAAATACGTATCTATGACCTGTGGGGAGTTGCGTTGCTCATACAGGCTCGTATGAAAGATGAGACAATCGGCGGTTGGTCCCGAGAATGCCTTATTGGTCCATTGGGGTTATGTTTCTTAATCTTGATCCACCATCTGGGCGAAATTGGACTCGGCCTTTGCCACAGTCACTCCAATTACGCCAGGGCGGTATTGTAACAGCCTAAAATGACGCCTAAAAGTTTGTGGAATTCCTACCCAAACGCTGCGAAATCTTACCAGTCGCTCATCTACCCGTGGCTAAGTATATATACTTAAGTGCTTTATCTCGTCAGCCGACATGAGATGAGCCCGTGACATCGAATATCGTCCGGCCTCAGATGTCTCCGGCCAAAAAACGAAGAGACAGCGAGGTTGGTGGAGTTAATTTGGCATAGAAATGGCATTTTTCTTAGAGAACAAGCTTTTGCTGAGAAAGACAGATTCATGAGATCAAGAATTCTTAGATATTATAATGACTTCGCTGGCCGATACCAAAAGGTATTACCTCATAAAACTGACAGCTGGCAGTTCCTGCAGCAGTTTCTTTCAAGCCCCATGCAAACCGGCTCCATCGCTCCCTCATCAGGGCTTTTGGCGAAGGCCATGTCTGCTGGTCTTTGGCACTATGAAACTGGGCGACATTTAGTCGAGTACGGACCAGGCACGGGGGCTCTTACCAAGCGTATTGTTCATGGCATGCCGAGCCATAGCACTTATACCGCGATTGAAATCAATCCGGGCTTTGTAGAGTCGATGGGGCGAAAATATCCTCAGATTGACACCATTCTTGGTTCTGCAGAGAATGTCAAAGCACTTGTTCCGCAAGCGGATGTAGTGATTTCTGGCTTGCCATTTTTTAACTTACCTAGCAGCTTTGGTCACAAAGTTTTGGAAGAAACCCACGGGGTGCTTGCACATGACGGCTTCTTCCGAACATTCATGTATCTCCCGACCTATAGCTCTCGCAAAATGAGGCTTTGGCGAGCCTATGCCCAGGAGTTGTTTCCTCACATCGAAACCACGCTAGTACCGGTTAACTTTCCTCCGGCCGTGGTCGTGACACTTTACAAAAGCAAACCCGTCGCCAAGATCGAAGCCTAGACGAAATTCATGAAATTCTTGTTTCTTAGAATGGGGCCTGATAGAAGCTCAGGTCTTGGTGGTGCCTAACATTTGAGTCTTGGTCTTGGCATCCCGATCTATGGTTTCAATAGGAGTAAGCCATGACCTCTGATTTTCAAAAGGGTTTTCTTTTTTCGGTAGGTAGTTTTGTATCTTGGGGAGTTCTGCCAATCTATTGGAAACACCTGGGCTACTACCCACCTTTCGATCTCGTCTGGTTTCGTATGCTATCTACCGCTGGCATCATGGCACTTATCCTCATGTTCTGGACAAAGAAGCGCCGTTTCATATCTCAAATGAATGTTAAGGTATTTGCTAAATTATGGCTCTCGGGCACCATGCTCAGTATCAACTGGTTGGTTTATGTCTGGGCGATACTTGATGGGCGAGTATTAGAGTGTTCGCTCGGGTATTATATCAATCCTCTGGTCAATGTGTTTCTCGGGGCCATCGTACTTAAGGAACGCTTGCATGTTCTTCAAAAGAGTGCTGTTGCTCTCGCCATGATGGGTGTGGGAATCTTCTCAATCGGTGTGGGAACCCTACCTTGGGTGTCTCTTGTCTTAGCTGGGAGCTTTGGGGTTTACGGACTCTTAAAGAAGACCCTAAAGATCGAACCTATATCTGCCTTTACGGTTGAAAGCGTTGGCATGTTGAGCTGGGTGCTCCTAGCGACCTTATGGCTAGATTTGGGTGCTTATGCCTGGCAGGAAGCGGGATCCAGCATACCCTTATATCTAGCTTTGGCCAGCACTGGTTTGGTTACCGTGATTCCTATGCTTATGTATAATATTGGCGTGCAATTGATCCCCTTAGGGCTTATCGGTATGCTACAGTTTTTAGCCCCGACCATTAAGTTTCTATTAGGTGTTTTGGTATTTAACGAACCTTTTGGCGTGGTTCAACTGCTAGGGTTTATCTTTATTTGGTTCAGCCTAGTGCTGTATGTGGCTCCTACCACAAGATTTTTGCGCCCTAGAGCTGTATGTTAGCGAGATGAATGCGTTGATAGCTAGTTATGCCGTAACGACTGGTTGAAACGTAGTAGCTTTTCCTTGCCAATTTGCGTATGACAAATTGTTGCAATAACTTTTTGAACAGGTGACTAAATGAAATTACAAGCATGGATCCTACTCGGCGGACTTGCGGTTAGTGCAAGCCCCTCATTAAGTAAAGAGAAAGTTGGCGAAATCTGGGATACTGATCGTATCCAACGCCGTGTTGAAGCGCGAAACTATAGCTTCTTCTCTTTCGGACCCAACGCCATGAACAACATGGGAGTCGACGATGGTGGTGTTAGCGTGACTTATGGTCACATCTGGGAAACGACTCCCTATGCAGCCATTAAGTTAGGTGCAGAAGGTGCTTTCTACTTTGGTGATGAGAATGCATCGATTGCAGCTGGAACCTTAGGTGCAAACTTCTATCTCACTCCTACTGAAGTTTCTCCCTATGTTGGTTTTGACCTTGGATACGGTGCAGCCGCCACCGACGTGGAAGGCATCGACAATGTTTCAGGTTGGGCTGGTGGTGCCACTGTTGGTGTCGCATTGTTCCGTACTTCCAGCGTTCAAATGCATATCACTGCTCGGTACTTGCAGATTTTCACAGATAATAAAAAAGGTCAGCCTAGCCAGGGGACTTTGGGCCTTGGGGTTGCGTTTTAATGTTGAACCCTGCGTGATTTGGAGGCCTCTAGCCTCCGATCGGCCACGCTTAATTTCATTTGAACCGCGACCTCTCATCTTTTAGAATAAGCCATCAGATTTTCAACGAAGATGGAGAGTCAGTGAAAACTACATTGCGTGCGCTATCTGTACTTATCAGCACCTTCTGTATTGTCAGCCCTGCCTTTGGAAACCAGCCTCTAGCCTCTGGCACTGTTGTTCTCGATAAAAGCTTAGAAGCGAAGGCAAAGGGTATCAGAACCCTGTTTCTTGTAATTTATAATCCGGAAAGTAAGATGCCCATGCCCTACGGGGCAAAGAAAGTTGCGCTAAAGTCCGATGCCAAGGGTAAGTTTCATAACTTTCAATTAGACATGGGTAGTATCAGCCTGATGCCTGCGGCAAAGATGGGAGGCAAGCTCCAGACCATGCGGATCAAGGCTCGCTTGGATAAGGATGGCTCTGCCGGTCGTGATCAGCCTGGAGACATCTATGGCGAAGTGAGTAAAGTCGCAGTGGGTGCTAAGAATGTGACAATTACACTCAATAAAATGAAATAGATCGATGCTTGTGTTCGAAGCGTCAACAGCCCCTAGGCTACTTTTCCAAGCTTGCGATCCGCTCCTCCAGGGATCGTGATCGTAAAGCGGGTTCCTTTTCCTGTCTTTGAGTCGAGTTCGATACGACCGCCAAGTTCCTCAATAAAGGTCTTGACCGCATCCATGCCCACACCTCTCCCTGAAACATCAGAGACCTCATCCTTAGCAGAAAGATTCGCAGCGAAGATGAGCTGAAAACGATCCTTGTCTTGAGCCTGATCAAATCGTTCTTGGCTCCAGTAGCCACTTCTAAGGGCTTTTTCTGCTAGCTTTTGGCCGTTGATGCCTGCGCCATCATCCGAGATCGTCAGAGTGAGACTATTATCTGTTGAGCTTCGCTTCGTAGAAATGTGAATCACCCCTTGGGCAGGCTTACCCCGCTCCAGGCGGATTGCCTGCTCTTCTATTCCGTGGTCAAAGCCGTTGCGGAACATGTGGATGAGAGCACCATCAAGTTTTTGAATCTCTTCGTAAGTAAGTTCGCAACTTTCGGGGCTGAAATTGACCCTTACCGATTTCTCAGGAAAACGCTTGTTAAGCTGCTCCATATAATCCACATATTTGGCAAACACTTCAGCAGGTGAATATTGGAAAAGGCTGCTCACTAAATTCTGAAGTTGTTGGTCCTGCAAAGACTCACTATAGGCCTCAATCTTTGCTAGCTTGCTTCTTTCGATCGCCACATGGTCCTGGCCTTGGTTAAGACCTAAAACTGCGAGAATATCGCATATTTGATCAGACCACATGGCATAAATCTTTTGCCAATGATCACTCACTTCTGTGGGGGCTGATTGCAACTCTCCATCTTCAATTTTATCTTCTAGACTGTGAATTTGAGCGGCAACAGCAGAAAATTCATATGTTCCCACCGAGCCTTTGAGAGTATGCAGATCTCGTTTGAGTTGGGAAAGATCACTGGTATCCTTGATCTGCTGATCTGCCCGTTCAAAAAAAGCTGATGATTCTCTATAAAACCCTTGGAACGCTTCCTGGTTGGCAGCTGCTTTCGATATTTTCTTGATTCTCTCTGCTTGGTATCGAACCTCTCTCTCGTTGCGAAGCTGCTCTGTGACATCTGAAACCAGCACAATAACTTTATCGAGTTTTTCGGCCATGCTATAGACCGGGCGGTATTCAAAGGTGATGTCTCGCTGCCGACCATCCACTGTTATGACAGACTTGCTCGGTAGCATGGAAATCGTCGACGAGAAGTCGCTAAAGAAGCCATCATCTTCATCTTGCCATAGAAGTTGCAAGCAAGTGGAGACGTTTTCGGCTTTGACTTTACTGTAGCGACTGGCAAAGTCATGGATACTTTTATAGGACTTGCTGTTTGGAAGAATAGTCTCTAAAATTTGCGATCGTTCTGGTGCTACTTGACCCTTGGAGTCAAAGAAGAAAAGTCCTGTTTTCAAACCATCGAGCAAGCTCTTACGGTTGGCCTCAGCAGCAGCGAGTGACTGGGAAAGCTCGACTTCATGTGTGATGTTGACTAATTCTCCTTGAACACCCTGAAGAGATTCCAAGTCACCATGCTTGGTGATGGCAACATCAAGAGTGTAGTAGGTCCATTGACTATCCTTTTTTGTGCGGATTTTGGGAATCCGAACCCAACCATGAGACTTTAGAGTTTCAAAAAATTCTTCGTGCTTCGGTCCATCGATGATCTCAAAGGCATCCAGGAATTGGGCGAGGGTTTGCCCTTGAAAATCGGGTAGATGATTGAGTGCCCACTCAAAAGTAGGGTTGATGGCATTAATCTCACCTTTATGGTTGGCGTGGAAACAAAGGTTGTTCGAGTTTTGGAAATTGAAGAAACTTAGCTCTTCCACGAAGTCTAGTGGTAAGGTGGAAAATAGCGCATCACCCCCTAAATTGGATAGAAAGGTGCGGACTTTATCGAAAATGGCTCTATGGTCACCATCGTTTGCGAGGCTTTCTGAGAATTGTTTGGTTACAATCGCGATACGTTGGCTACGCTCTTCTTCCGTTTCCTTGACAATATCAACGCCTTTCCAGAAGGCATAGTAATTCTTGATCCGGCTAGCTTCTTCTGTGGGAGTGGGATACGTCCAAGCACAATCTTCTAGAGTCTTATCTCCGACTTTTAAGGAAAAATAGGCAGCCTCCCCTTTCCAGGGACAATGAGTTCTTGTTTCACTAGGCTGGAGGTATTCGGTCTGAATGGCCTTTGCAGGAAAGTAATAATTGCCCTCAACGACTATAGGGTCATTAGTTTCTGCAACTATGACTCCTTCCCAAACTGCGCGGATGGATTTCATGTGTGCTTCGCCTTTCGTTTGATTATGCCACTGGGGAACGTTTCGGATGGTGTTCCGCTCCAGTTTCTTACTTAGGCGAATGATTCCTTGGGATCTTCAAGAGATCTTAACACTAAGATCATGTTGATTTGATGATTGATATTTATGGTTATCGTGGGAGGGCTTATGAAAAGTTTTTTCTTAATCATGCTCGCTATAATAGCTCAGCATCCAAACGAACTCAATGCTGAGAGTCGATGTGCCAAAGAAGGTAGAATCACTCTTTTGTCGTACAATATTCGCCATGACGAGCACTGGTCTGATCTTACCAATCACTGGCGGTTTCGTCGAGCTGATGTTGCGAGTCTTATCTCACGCACTTCTGCTGATGTGGTGGGCCTTCATGATGCAAGTGCGGAGCAACTCGCCTATCTCGCTGATGCTCTGCCGGAGTATGCACGAATCTCAGAACAATCGTCGTTTTTGGTAAAAACAGTGGAGCGTTCTGTGATAAAGATTCTTGAAGATCAAGTTTCTTTAGCAGTTCGAAAAGATCATTACACGCCCCTTTATGTAACGTTCGATACAAGCTTTGCTCAGCAAGCACCTCACACGCTAGTGCTTAGTAGTCTTGCGGGGAACCTCCATTCAGACAGTGTTCATCATGCCCTAAAAGCTTGGGAAGAGGCTGGCTTGCTACCAAGTTGGAAAATTTTGGGCAAGCGCCAGCCTGATTCGACTGTCAACCAATGGTGGGGCCTGAAGCGTCACCAATCCCGTGTGCTTGACTTTGTTCTCAGTAATCACCCAGGTCTAGTTCAAGAGAGTCAGGTGATTACTGAGAAAGTTTCTGGTCGCTATCCATCAAATCGCTTCCCCCTTAGGGTCGAGGTTTGCCTGCTCCCCATGCAAGATCGTTTGGCGAAGGACATGGCTCTTGACGATCGAGAAGGATAAGCACAGTGAATCTTACCTAGAATCAACTAGTTCCATACGATGGGGCCACCGAAGTCTCCTCCGATAGCTACATTTAAGATCGTATGATAGCTTTGATCCACAAATGAGTTCCAGCTCACGGCTCTGATAAACTTACCATCGATGAAGATTTTAACTTCGCCACCATAAAACTCTAGCCGGTAAGTGTGCCATTCATAGGCGGATACAAAGGGGTCATAGCGGTTGTATCGAGGGCGACCACAGCCATCGCCATCAATGAAGTTGGTAACAATTCTATTGGATGCTACGCGGCTTTCATTGGCGACAAATTCAAAAATATCCATTTCTCTGGCTCCGTAAGTGGGCCAACAGCTAAATTGAGTGGAACTGTAGAGTCGTGATCCAAGAACCCAAAATGCCGGCCAAACCCCACGAGCACCGCCACCGCTCCAAAAAACTAATCTTGCCTCCCAAGCGCCGTTTACCCGATCAATTTTATTATGGGAGCTTAGGCGCGCTGAGCTAAATGGTTTGGTCCTGCCATTGAAGGTACGATTCTCTTTTTGGACCTTCAGATTCAAAAAACCATCGGCTACCCAAAGATTGTCTTCGACGCCTTCTTCATCTACATACCACTGTTGTTCGTTATTGACCTCGGCATCTGTTCCAACTACAACATTCCAGACCTGACGATTTATTTTTTCGCCGTCGAATGGCTCGTACCAGGTAGTTTCCCAGTAGCCTGCACCATAAGGGTTGCCTACCCATTGCTCATGTTTCACATAGTCGACAGTCATCCCCGCATACGAGGGGGCATACCGCGCTTCTTGGGTTGACGCTGAAAAAGCGCTTGGCACGGGGCCGATCATCAGAATACCAATCCATAATCCCATTGTTTTCATCATGTAACTCCTTATTTTTGGAATGGCCATGATTTTTAAGGGGGCTTGGCAAAGGTTTCATAAATGAATGTTAAAGCTCGCGTTTTAGCGAAAGCCGCTGGGTGACGCCTTGCTGCCAGCCAGTAGAACTTACAGAACTCGTTGTAATTTTTAGACAAAATTAGTTCATTGGCACTAAGAGTTTTGGGTTTTGAGCCGACAGGAACTTGACTTCTTGTTTAGTTCAACTAAAGTCCGCATACGACGATTCAGCTTCATCTTGCAGCTGAGACTAACGAAGGACCTAGAGAATGGAATCTGCTGCTCGAATGAAAATCCTAAGCCTGACTTGGCCGATATTCTTGGAAACTTTGCTTCGCATGCTGTTTATGAATGTTGATGTCTTAATGCTCAGTAGCTATTCAGACCAAGCGGTCGCAGCTGTTGGGTTGATCAATCAGGTTGGGTTTTTCATTATTATCCTCCTGTCTATGGTATCAAACGGCGCTAGCGTGTTGATTGCCCAGCATCATGGTGCTGGCGAAACCGCCTCCGGTCGAAAAGTGATCAGCTCTGCTGTACAGATGATTTTAGGTTTCTCGCTTCTCATCAGTCTAGGTACTTACTTTCTAGCGAGGCCTGTTGTTGGGCTATATCAGCTTGAAGCAGAAGTGATGGCTTATGCGGTAGAGTACCTTGAAATCTATGCCCTGTTTACCTTTGGGCTGGGACTCAATGTTTGTTTTGGGGCAATTTTAAAATCCTATGGCTTCACTAAGGAAGCGATGTATGTGAATCTTTTTGCCAATGGGCTTAACGTGCTGGGTAATTATCTGACCTTGTTCGGGCCTTTTGGTTTGCCTGTTTTGGGAGTGCAAGGAGTTGCCTATTCCACTGTTATTAGCCAAAGTTTGGCAGGGGTTATGTTGCTGACCTTAGTGTTGCGCAAAAAGGATCTCCCTTGGGAGCTACGCGACATAACTTCATGGAGTCGTGAGCACAGCCGGCGAATCCTGGCGATCGGTATTCCCTCTGCAGGGGAGGTCCTATCTTACAACCTCACCCAAATTGTGATTCTCTATTTCATCTCGCAGATGGGTACTGCAAGTCTTTCTGCATACTCCTATGCCATTGGCGTGATGAGATTGATTTTTCTTACCGCAGTCTCCATTGGCCAGGCTCTGGTGATTCTAGTTGGCTATCATGTAGGCGCTGGTCGTACAAAGGAAGCATATCATAGTGTAAATCGTTGCTTTGGGCTTTCTTTTGGAGTGTCCTTAGCCTTGGCTGGGATTGTTGCCTTGCTGAGAGATCCGATTATCGCGATATTTACGGAAGATCCAGAAACGGCGCATATGACTAGCGTGCTTCTGATCTGGGCCATTGTCTTAGAACCAGGAAGAACACTGAACTTGATTTTCATCAATGGGCTACGGGGAGCTGGAGACGTTCAGTTTCCAGTGAAAATCGGCATCCTTTGCATGTGGGGGATCGCAGTAGTTAATTCTTACCTTCTAGGAATCGTTGCTGGAATTGGGATCCTAGGCGTTTGGATTGCCTTTTCCATGGACGAGTGGATTCGAGGGCTTGTTATGATGAGACGATGGCGCCAGCGAGGCTGGGAAACCAATCGACTCACCACACATTAAGGGGAGCCTAAAACTTATCCTGGATTTGTATTGATCTTTCTTCCTAAGGTTGACGAAGAGAGACAAGCGAACCTAGAGGGAGTGCCTTATGTATCATGATAATATCGTCTTCGCAGGGAATGAAACTGAAACAATTCAGCAATCGTTTCATAGAACTGGACCTTTAGTTGTGGTGGACGATGATCTAGCCCAACAAAAAATTGTGGAGAACTGCTACAAAAAATCAAAGAGCAAGGTAGACCTTGAATTCTTTAGAAGTGGAGAGGAATTTATAGCCTGGCTTTGCTCCCCTGGAGCAGAAGGGCGGTCTCCAAAAATGGTCCTGCTGGACATTAATATGCCAGGTTTAGATGGCTTCGATGTCTTAAATGAGTTGAAGCAACGGGATATCCTTTGTGAAATTCCAACTATTGTCATGCTCAGCACCTCAAATTCCAAGGAAGATATCGAAAAATCTCTTGATCTTGGCGCCGATGCTTTCTGGCCAAAGCCCATGTCTCTGGTGGAATATGTGGATTTTTTCAAGAGCTTGGATTGATTTTCGCCAGATACTTGGGGCTGTTGACGTTTTGAATAAAGCATCAGATATGCCTTGATAGGTACAATCCGATATCGCTCGTCGTCACCCTATTGCCGATATGTCTCTTCCTCGCTCCTAGGCTGGCTTTCATCCAGACAGACCAGCTATCTGTCGAAACATCAATAGTCTCTAAATATCGATTCTCTTACTATCTATCCGAAGATTTTAGCTTATCACATCCAGGGGCTGGAACTCTGTGGAGTTTTAGTCTTCTCACAATGCTGTTGTTACAGGTTCTTCTTGACCGGTAGTATCCAGATGTAGTACAGGTGGGGTCTTCAGTAGATCGGCCCGTTGATTCTTCGTTTTTTGCGCCCTCTCTTTGCCCGCAGATAAATCTAAAAATTAAAGCACAAATGAGGAGCTACCTATGAAGCTTAAACTATTAGGCATGATTCTTTTGATACTCAATGTTTCCTGCGGCTCGTCAGAGAGCGATTCCACAGATGATCAGTATTATTCCTTTATCCAACTTCCGAGTGCTGGTTTGGGTTACTACACGATGACCACATCTGACAAGCTCTACGGCGATCCGAGCCTTATCATGGGTCTTCAACAAGCGGGCCAGAGATGGCACTCCTCTGGTAATGCCAGATCTTTCGGTCGCATGGGAATCAACGATATCTCTTACTTCGACGGATCCCCTGTTCCAGGTCATTCATCACATCGAACCGGTAAAGATGTGGATATGCGCCCTGTGCGGGGTGATGGTCAAGAGCGTGCTGTTACAGTAGATTCAGCAGCATATTCTTCAAGACTTAATGCAACTTTAATTCGTCGATATCTTGATCCAAACTTGGGAGTTCGTATCATTCTGTTCAACGATCCTGAGATCTTTGGCAGTCGACAGAACACTACATCGTGCCCATTTCCTTACCGCTCTGGCCTACAGCTTAACTATGTCAAGTGCTGGGTTGGGCATCACAACCATTTGCATGTCTCTGTGCGCTAAAACAGGATTCGGCTATGACTAAGCGGGTACTGATCATTGGTTTCAGTTTACTATTGACCTGTGGGTTGATCTTCTTATGGCTCTACGGAGATCTGTTGGAAGCATTGCCAAGGCTTCACAATGATATCCTTATGCCTATGACTCTCACGAATGAGCCTGATCAAACCTCCAGTGATAATAAGTCCGCAAGTCCTGAGAGCTCAGAGAAGCCACAGGGTAAGTCGTTCCATCAAAAGCTAGACTCTCAGAAGACGCTCAGGAGGAATCGTCAGCTTGACTCTGCGCCTAATAGCGCTTCTAGGATTCCAGATAACGATCAAGATATGGCTAATTTTAAGGGAATCATTGCATCTTTGTCCGAGCTGGAGCGGCCTGCAAGCAGCGATTTGTATGAACGCTTCGAAAGTCTATTTTTAGACAACATTCAGCACGATGATACCAAGCTCTCCGAAGTGCTGAATTACCTAGTAGAGCAGCTAGGATCTTCAGAAGCTGATGTGTTGATTCCCCTTGTGGGACGTGCTAGCAACCCACAGGTAGAAAGCTTTGCGATCAAGCAGGTAGAGGTTGGAGCAGGCGATGAAGCAGTTTTAGGTTTAGAACTGCTAACTAGAGTCGGCACTGGTAGCGATGAGCATCTAGAAACGGTCTTATCTGTCCTTGAGAATTCTGGCGATAAGGAGGTTCTCAGACAAGGCTTTTATGCACTTCCTCAAAGGGAAATCGTGGGACGAGACCGTGAAAGGCTGGTACAAGTTTCGGCAAACTATGCCATGGATCGTGATGTTAGGCTAAGGAGGAGGGCTGTGGAAACCCTTGGCCGCTGGGTCCAGGATCACCAGCGCTTCCTGTTGGTGCTAGAAAACTTGGATGCTGATTGGGCGATTGTTCGTCTTGCAGCTGTGAACGGTGTTTTAGGCCATGGCGAATGGCTCGACTCAGAGGCGATCGAAAAGCTTTTTCGAATAGCAGAGACTGACCCAGCGCGATTCGTTCGTCAGCAAGCTTCTAAGGCTCTTGAAGGCTTGGCTCTTACACCAACTCAAAGGGAGAAGCTAGAGTCTATACAGAATCGTTAGTCTGCACTATTCGCTCTTTGAGCCAGTCCATGCCGTTTTCTGCAAACCCTCTTAAGCAAAGTCTATGGTTGCGTGCAGTTGTCTTCCGAATCAAAAACAAAATCGCTATTAATTTGCCAGTAAGACTTTTGATGGGGGCCACATAGCTTGGGGTTTTGTTTGACTGTGATTATACCTAAAGAGCTATACCTATTGTCTCCTAATAGTTCAATTAGTCTAGAATTGTTTAGTGCTTCGAGTTTGAAGATATAGCTTAGCTTAGGTAATGAAAGTGAAACTAATTTTTGGTTTTCAGCAACAATAAAATCTCTAAATATAGTTTCGAGTGATTCGAGACCACTAAATCGAGTGAGCGATGAATTTCTTGATATCAGTAGAACTTCAAGCGCCTTAAGGTTCGGAATACTGAGATCTTTGAAGCTTTCGTTGTCCGCTAGCTCGATTTCAATGGACTTGTCGAGTATAGGGAATTTTGCCGAAACTAATCCTACATTACCAGAAACTTTTATCTTCGGAACACTCTTTAAATTAGGGAAATTGAAGTTCGTAACTTGATCATGTTGCGTGATATGTAACTCTTGACCGATCGATTCGAGCTGTTCGATTCCCTCTAAACTTTTAAGAGCCATATTGTAAGTTACTTCAATTTTTCCACCAATAGACTTTATTTGGTCCAGTCCTTTCAAAGACTCCAAAGTAAAATTAGATGAAATCGTGACATTGTTGAGAACTTCTTCAAGGCTTGAAAAAATACTCAAGTCTTTCTCGCCATAGAATGATGAGAAGATCTCAAGGCTGGTTACGGAACGGAGGTTTTTGAATAGGTCCCGGTTGCTGGTGGAAACTCCAGTTAAAAATAGCTTCCCCTGAATCGATATGACCTGTTCAAGCTTCCAGCTTGGATTTCCACCTCCGAAGGATCCCAAGTTTACTGGCCCTTTGATATCCGTGCAATATTGGTCAGTGGCTTCTAACTCTTCATAGGTACATTTTTTGCGTACAATATAGTGTTCCGAGGATTCAATGCTTTCATTGCCAAAGATATCCTGCCCCCTATACTTCACGCGACCCCAGCCGTTCTCGATGGTCTTAGGATCAAAGGGGTCGAAATCTTGCCATTCACAAGTTCGTAATTCTTCAGGAACTAAATAGTCCTCGATGCAGTATTCTATATTCATCGTTTCAAGAGGGCGATTTGTAGAAAAACCAATTTTGTAGTTAGGGTTGATTTCGCGTACCATAATTCCATTATAGGTAAGACTTGGAGAGAAGTACTTGAAGTCGACATCAAGGGATGGCATGCTGCTGTTGAAGTCAACATCGAAGCTATCTTGTTTTACGATTCCAAAAGAATCTTGACTCAAAATGTGAATACGAAAGCTGCCTTCCCATTCGGGTTGCACCTGCACGTTGTTGCTAAATTCTTCAAGTTCGCTGTTTTGCCAAAGTGGCTCTTCCTGACAAGAGTCAGAGCCAAGTCTTTCGAGGCAATATCTAGTTTCGACGGTAAAAGGGCCGTTTAAAAATGGGATGGTTTCGCCAGCTTTAAAGTGTCGTCTTGGAGAATTCAAAGTTATGCGATCATCTGAATTATAAACTTCAAAAAGGATTTCCTTTTTTGAAGAGCGATATCTGCTAAAGGCTTTTTGCTCTGGTAAAATCAGTAGAGATTCATTTTCTAACTTTACCTGATTAATTCTGAAGGTATTGATGCAACCAGAAGGGCTAATGGAAACTCTTTTAGGTGTACCGTCGATAAGTATTTGAGTTGATTTGAATTTAGAAATATCAAGAATTTCGAAGAGATTTGTTGGTGTATAGTGGGTTGGTTCAGCCCCATCAGGAAGCTTACAGGTCAACTGTTTCTGATTCAGTTGATTACTTGCCTTCTTTACTCCACAGTGGCTGATAAACATTGCTAGTAATAGGCATATCAGAAAGGGGCTTGATTTCATCCAAAACTCCATGGGACAGTGAGGGCGACAATTTAGCATAAAGTACTGGCGAATTCAATATATGTAAGTATCTAAAAATATTTGATAACTACTTAAATGACGCCCTTTCATCGAGGCAGAACTACTTTCAGAAATAGACATGAACCCATCATACCCTTGCAAATCAATCAGCTGTTCAGACTGAAGCGAAATAATTTGTATCAGGATACCTGACACCAAGAAACTCATAAGGCGTCAGTGGCGAGATTCGATTTTTTCTAGGTCAACTACTTAAGAGCGCGCTCAATCAGTAGCGGACAGATGTCAGAGTTCAAACGCAAATCCTCAAGAAATCTCGAAAAGTAATAGAATTCATAATCTTCCGCAGACCTTATAGAAGAAAAGGCAGACTCTTTTGCCTTTCCAGTTAAGCCCCAAGTCAGCTCATAAAGGGAGTCCATCTTATCCATCTGCGAATGATGCAAAACCGATTTAACCTCAGAATCACCATGTGCAAGCTGATGAAGCATCAAGAACCCGAGTAAACTATTAAGTGACTCTTCCCCAGCAAAAAAACCTTGATGAGACAGCGCCGAGTAGTAGGTCTCCCCAGAGCGATCAATTTCATCCTTCCTTAGTTCAAGGATGAGTTCATTTGCTGCATCGAAGCCGAGCAGTTCGAGAAGTTGAGCTGCCAGGTAGTGGTACTGCGTACCAGCCAGAGTGGGCCCAACTAAGTTCCGGTGCGTCTTCCCAACTTCATCCGCTAAGGCATCCTCCTGAGCTTGTGCAAAACCTTTCCACAGTTTTTCAAACGCAGTTTTCGAGCAAATTTGATCGAACAGATAAGCCGATTCATACTTCGAATAATTAGCCTGCTCGGGATTGAGGCGTTTGAACAGGGAGTAGGAATGTCTAGCACTAATTTCCATCGTCAAGCCCAGCATATCGCCGCTAATGCGATTATTGTTTTGATTAAAGTAGTAGGTGTCGTAGCGATCATCATAGTCGACGACAAAATCAAACTTTGATAGACGAGGATTGTTCTTAGGATTACGCAAAACACTCTGCAGGCTTTCATATTCCTCTCGCAGAACCTGAGCTTCTCCATTCGCCCCGTCTCCTATGGCTCCAAGCCATTCCGGGTAAGCTCCCCAAATCGGTCGAGCAGGGTTCCCATGGCAGCGGCTACAGGTGCTGGTGGTATCAAAGAAGGTTGGAGACTCCTCTTTGAAGTTTCCTAGGAAGAACTTCCAGCGGTAATCACTCTGATCGAAAAAAGCGACTTCGACCTCATCGATGGCAGGATCCTCCGGATGCGTTGAGACACCAGTTTGATCGCTGAGCGATGTTTTTTTGGACCTTTGTTGACAAACCTTTAGTCTCGCTACATCGGGCCTTGGTTACTGATGTTCAAGCCAAGTTAAGTTTTTGAAGGCGGCGGCTTAGATCTTCTAAAGGAAACAACCCACGACACCGCCTTGATCCCCAAGGATTGAACTGCATAGTCCCACGATTACCGCGAAGTTTTGACGGTTTGCTTCGAAGCAATTACCTGTGGGTGAGACCACTAGTTCAGGAATGCGAATTGCTTATAGCTGCTCGAAGAGGTTATGACCTCCAGAAAAAATAGTGTGCCAAATTTAAATATTCATACTGTAAATTCTTGATAATATATCACATTCTAAATACACGTCGGAGCTGCTGCAATAGTTTATAGACTGCTTTGTCTTTCATTCGAAGATTTCGAACTTTCCCGCAATAGCTACTACAAGCACTTACTGAGGAAACTTATATGACTAGAATTCTTGCTTTCTTAACTTTTATGATAGTCGGGCGAGGCTATGCTCTTTCTGACAAGCAATTTAAGTACTCTACAAATGGTCCTGTTTTGGAGCATACTGAATCTTATGAGTACTCCTACGCCCCAAGCTTTCTCTATGACCCAGTTGATAAGAAGTACAAAGTGTGGACTTGCTACGCTCGAGAAGGAATGGAAGGAGACTATGTATCATATCAAGAAGCCGACACTATAGAAACTCTATATAAAAACTGGGAGCAGAATAGAAAAGTTGTTTTCAGAGGTTCTGGCATTGATAACTCTCATGACCGTGAGCATACTTGTGATCCTAATATTTTAGAGGTAGATGGCAAGTTTTATCTCTACTATGGAGGGCTGACAAACAGTAATGTGCAGGTCTATGGCGGAGACTATACACAAGTAGGTGTAGCTGTTTCCTCAGATAGAGGAAAATCTTTCAAACGAGTTCACAATGGGCAATCAATCTTAGAAGTAAACACAGAGAAAAAAGCTGGCTCTAGTGAAAACGAAGATAAGTATGATGGTGGCTACGGGCTCGGGCAACCAGCAGTTATCAAACACCCGGAAGATGGGCTCTACTACATGTTCTACACATTGGTAGATCCTCCAAAAGAAAGCATCATTAAAGTGATTCGGTCGTCAGACCCAACTTTTCCTCGAGGTAATCAAGAGCTGTTGAGGAAGTATCAAGGTCATGAGTTCGGAGGGGTAAGTATCGACGCTGCAATTGATCCTGAAACAAAGGAAATATTGATAATTGTAAACAATACTGACGGCAATCTAATATATCGATTGGATAACGAACTTAATATTATTGGCTTATTTAACTTCGAGTTTCCTGAGAAAACTCCATTTGGAGAGGGTATTTCTGCTCTCACTGATCCAAAAAAGAATCTAATTTTAAATCATAGGACTGGGCATAAGGCTATAACATTTGTAGGAGCTGAAGGGGATGTAGCTTCCCCCTATGAGAATATTAGACATGTTGCTAAAGGTCTATACTTCCATGAGTTTATTGTCGAGAGCGAGTCTAGAGATCTTCCCAATGTTGTAATCAAGAATAATAGAAATGACTGTCCATCTTCGTATCAGCGTGTTGCTTGGATGGATGTTGTTTTTGGTACTGAGGGTTATGGGTTCGATCATGGCAAGGACTCATGGGCATTTTGTTCTCTGGGAACACGGTCTCAACCAAAAACAATGCTGAAGCATGCAAGTAATGACTGTCCAAGTGGTTATTCTCGTGTTGCATGGTTAGGAAGTGTAAAAGTTGGTGCGGATGGCTTTGACTATTTCGATGGAAATCAAAACTGGGCCCTTTGTAGCAAGGTAGAAAAGAAAGTCCCATTAACAGTTTTGAAGCATAGTACAAAAGACTGCCCTAAAGGGTATAATCGAGTGGCTTGGCTTGGAGGTGTTCACGCAGGGGCAGATGGTTTCACGTTTGAATCTGGTCCACAAAACTGGGCACTTTGTACCTTAAATGAGAAGTTCACTGCAGGGTGTACCAACCCAGCTGCAAGCAATTATAATTCACTTGCACAGGTCGACGATAAGAGTTGCATCGTTCCAGGTTGTACAAACTCTAGTGCAACTAACTATAACCCTCTTGCTACATCTGACAATGGTAGTTGCAAATTTTCTGCAGCTTTGATCAAGCATATATCACGATCGTGTCCGAGTGGGTATTCTGAGGTTGCAAGTATTTCAAACATTCATGCAGGTGCAGACGGCTATGGTTATGCACATGGACCACAAAATTGGAGAATCTGCTCGAGAAGCATAAGTGGGCGCTCGGCTGTACTTTTAAAACACTCAAGTAAAGACTGTTCAGACGGTTACGCTCGGGTAGCTTGGCTAGGATCGATTATAGCTAATGCAGACGGGTTTAGCTGGAGTAATGGCGGACAGGATTGGGCTCTCTGTTCACTATCTTATGGGGGGACAGCCCTGATAACTCTTAAGCATGCTTCGAATGATTGTGCATCTGGCTATCATAGAAATGCTTGGCTTGGCTCGATCCATGCTGGAGCAGATGGCTATGGTTATGCACACGGACCGCAAGATTGGGCGTTCTGCTCGAAATAGGGTGTTCGGAAGGCAATCTCAGCAACGAAGCAGATAAAATTCGAGTGCATAAGTTAATCTAAGCCTATGTCGCTGCGTAGTATCGGCTCTCGCAGCACTGGATCTCGCGTTTAAGCGGCTTGTGGCTTTCGTTCGAAACAAGGCCAAAGGCAGACCTTAAGTCCAAGCTCGCCCTACCCGCTAGAGTTGCTCAAAGGCTGAGGCCCGATTCTATATTCTGCTGCACCAAAAAGACCAAGCAGCGAACTAAGTCCAGCAATCACAAAGAGAGCGAAGGCCATGAGTACGGCTGTCTGCACGTTGATCCCAAGGTAGGCGGCAAGGCTGCCAGAAACAAGCTCACGGATGCCGATACCTCCTATAGTCAGGGGCAAGGTCGCGGCAACTGAGGATATAAGGAAGAGAGTGATATACGAAGTCACATCTTGGCTGTTTGGAAATGACAGGAGCGCGAAGTAGGCGCTTATAGCCTGCAAGCCTTGAACACCAATAGAATCACGAAGAGCTTGATAGCGGCTCATGGAAACGGTTGGGAATATTTTTCTTATGGCTAAGTCATAGGCGACGATGATTACTAGTATTCCTAAAATGAGCCAAAGCTCTTGGTGGAGGAACAGTGAAATGGGAGACAGAAGAAAGAATGCAGCAGCTAAGAGTATTAGCGCTAAAAGGCCTGAGCCTCGATCTAAAGCTAGGCTGGCAATCACCTGATGGGTCGAAAGGTGAGACGATCTTTTCAAGGTGAAGCCCTTGTAGCCATCGCCTCCAATATTACCAGGCAGGAGATTGGAATAGAGCATGCCTACATAGCAAAGGCGGAGGTGCTCACGAAGATCAAGTTTAAGTTCTAGCTGGTCTACGATGCGCTTCAGGCGAATGGCGCTCAGAGCCTTCGAGGCATTGAACACCACAAAGGCAAGGATTAGCAACCAAGCGTTGCTAGCTCGGAGTAAGTTTAGGATTTCTTGCCAGTCCAACTTCTGATGCAGAAGCCAGCATGCTAGACCAGTCAGTACTAGTTTCAGGAGTTTGGTAGCGATAGCTTTTTTCCTTGCCAAAGTAGACTCCACGGATCGTATAGGTACGCTTTTTTTGAGATTCGAAGTAGGTTCTCATTTGTACTTCCAAGAGCACTCCGAAAGATAGAAAATGCAAACCTGCTAAGAATAGTATGGCTCCCAGTATGAGTAAGGGGCGACCCCAAATATCTTGTCCCATCAGCCGAATAACAAGTAGATAAAGATTAATCAAAGTACCTGTTCCAGCACATAAGATGCCAAGAGGTCCGAATAGATGGATAGGGCGACGGAGGTAGCGCTGCATGAACACCATAAGAATCAAATCGCTCATGACCTTGGTGGTGCGACCCAAACCATATTTTGATTGACCGTGGAGACGGGGATGATGCTTGACATCCACCTCTAGGATTCTAGCTCCCTGTTGCTCTGCTAGTACGGGAATAAAGCGGTGAAGTTCGCCATAAAGACCAAGGTTCTTGGCGAATTCTCGACGAAATGCTTTTAGGGTACACCCTAGGTCATGAACAGTGACGTTCGTCAGACGGCGGATCAGATAGTTAGCCATCCGGCTGGGCAGCTTGCGAATCAAAAACCCATCTTTACGCTTAGCCCGCCGCCCCGCAACGATATCCCAGCGGCCACTATCCAGATGAGCTATCATTGCCGGAATATCGCTGGGGTCATTTTGTAGATCGCCATCGATTGTTGCAATGTATCGGCCAGATGCCAACTCGATGCCCGCTGCCATAGCTGCTGTTTGGCCAAAGTTTCGCGTTAGCTCAACAAGCTTCACCCGATCATGTGCGAGTTCGCGAACCAGCTCAGGAGTGCCATCTGAGGAGCCATCATCGACGAGAATCAGTTCATAGTCCCCTTGATTCATCGCTTGATGGACACATTCAATCAAGGCCTTTATGTTTTCTCGCTCGTTATAAATTGGTGCCACTACAGATATCTTCATCGTATCTCTCCGAGCTGATGGGGAGGTGTGTTTGAACCCGTCCATACGAGATGAAGCGGTTTATCTTGGAACAGGGTTTCGATAGTTGTAATTGAGTGCCAGTCGGGCTTCTCTACAAGGTGGTGATCGTAGACTATCAAGTAGCACTGTTGGCAAATTTTATTCGTGGGAGCCAAGATCTCCTGTCTTTCCCGAGAAATGTAGAATGTCGAACCATCTTGAAGCCAGGTGCCGTCGTATAAGTACAAGGGTGATCCCTGGGTGAGAGAACCCAGGGCTATTGCTTGATCTTTGAAGTGCTGGCGATCATAAGCCCGTGATGGCAGCATTAGGTGACTGTAACAGACTCTGCCTACTAAGAGGAGTGCAGCGAAGTATAGATACTTCTCAGGGCCTGGCTGCCGAAAGAATCCATAAAGCAGGATTCCTGAAGCTCCGCCATAGAGCAACGGTGCCCACAAAATCCCCTCAGGTGCGTTGCGACCTTGTTCAAATAGGGGAACAGCCACCATGGCCACTACAAGAATAGTACCTAAGCCGATCATGACCCTTGAAAGCCAGCCAAGTCCCCTTACTTGCAAACGATAGGCTTCCATCAAGCACCCTGTACTTACAGCGAAGAAAAAAGGGGCTAAGCTATGCAAATAGCGTGGGGTAACTTCAGGTGAAGTCCAGTAAACAGAAACATTCGCAAGAAAGGTGATGATGCAAAATCGAAAAAACGATTTTTGCCAGATGGCATCTCGAATAGGCTTATAAGCCAGAAGTAAGATGGGAAGATTCCATGGTAGAAAATTAATGAACATATCAATTGGAAAATACGCAATGTGTAACAAAGTTTGGCCAAGCCCAAAGCGTACCACCGTCCGTTTCGTGGATTCAGAGAGGATTGTCTGGAACATTAGTTCGGGGCTGACGTCGTTAATCAAGAAAAAGAAGCCATAGTAGACAGCTAGGATCAGCAGAAAAACGCTAGCTCCAAGGATATGATGTTTGGACCATAGGAAGCCGTATCGTCTCTTCAAAGCCATGTGATATACGAGCATTGTGATTCCAACGTACGCGGCGCCAGGCAAGCCTTTGATAAGGAAAGCCACAGCAGCTAAGCTATAGGCAATGAAATAGCCTTTGAGATCTCGATCCTTTTCTCCATAGTGGAAAATAGCTGCCATTGACATGAAGGCGAAGAAGGAAAAAGGGAAGTCAATCATCCCTAGAAAACTGTCGTAGTATAGTGTTCGTGCGTTGGTAGCAAGAGCTAGTGTAGTGATGATTGCTATTGCTGAGCCCGTTTGCAAGCGAACAAATCGATAGGCTAGGCCAAGGTAACAAGTGAGGGCAGCGATGGTTGATAGTCTTAGGTTCCACTCTGAAAAATCGCCTCCTAACCAGTAAAAAAACGCGACCCACCAGCTATAGAGTGCAGGCTTATTGAGATAGTAAATACCATTCAGCGTAGGAGTCATATATTTGCCACTCAGCATCATTTCCAAGCTGACGAGTGCTCTCCGAGGTTCGTCTGTATGGACAAATAAATGATGTTCTCCGAGGTTGATGAGGAGGGCAAGTGGCAACAGGAGAATGATTAAAACAAGCATTCGCTGGTGTTGAAGAGTCATAGAGCCTCATTTTTGGGAATCGAATTGAGGCCACTTTATCCCAGGCCCCTCATGGCTTAGATAAAAATTTGATGAATTTTTTTCTTTTCTTAACGTCAGTATTACGAACCTGAGAATGAAACGTTTGTATAGCAAAAAAGACTTTGGAAAAGACTGTGTAAAGGCATGAAAAAGTTTCTAAGAAGCTTGCATGATTTGCTTGATGCCATGGAGTGAGATGCCTAGTGTTAGTGGCATAAGACCAATCACAAGGAGCCTTCTGTGAGATTCATCTTTTACCTCATCCTACTCCTTTGCCAGAACAGTCAGGGGAGTGAAGCCTTTGAGCAGTACAAGCCTGATATGAAGGCTCTTAATAGCAGCCCTAAGGCCAAGCGCTATTACGAGCTACTTAATAAGTCGGTGATAACCTACAAAGATCGTCCTATCTACGAGGAACGATATAAGATTATAAAAGAGCTGCTGGTTAAGTACCCCAAGTGGATCGATGGCCACTGGGTCTTTGGTAGCGAAGCCTTCCAGTTGGGGTCGACCTACGTCGATGAAAAGGATCACGATTTAGCTCTTAAAATTTTTTCTGAGGGTGAAGACGCAACTCGATCCTGCCTTGTCCTGGAACCTCGCAATCCGCTCTGTAAGATGTTCCTTGCCACCAACATTGCAGCGGCTGCTGCAATTAGGGGTGTCATTCCATCTTTGAGGTATGGCAGCACAGTCTTGAATCTATGGCTTGATGTCAAAAAGTCTAAAGTGAATTACCAATTTACCCCCGAGGTTTCTCTACAGGGCAGCGTTCACTATGCGCTAGGTTTGTTTCATCGACTGGTGCCTGATTCCACCCTGCTTGATTGGGTCTTCGATGTTCGTGGTGATATTGATGAGGCCGTCAACCTTCATAAAAAAGTCCTGTCTTTGGATGGACCGAGTCCCTGTGGAAATTTGATGCTTGCTGCGGCTCTGCTTTGCAAGGGAGAGAAGGAAGGCTCTACGCCAACACTTGATGTGGATCGTTTGTTAAACAAGGCTCAATCCCTGGCTACAAAGGATTTGAACCAAGCCATCTGTCGTATAGGGGCTAAAACTCTAGCTGAAACTCCGCGTTTGGCATGCGGTTACACCACTGCCAAACAGCAAGACTTAAAACAGGACCCTGGTTCCTAGGCCCAAAAAAGTTCCGCCTTTTCGTGCGTTGACTCCCAAGCACTTGGTGGTCAATTCAGTTTTTACTTGGCAAATTTTATATCTCGTTTACAACAGTCTACTAGGGTTGCCCAGCGCAACCTCAACTCATCTAGGAAAGGACTCGATATGAAATTTAGATGGAAATTACTGTGCTTGCTTCTCGGCTTTACCGGTGCCAACTCCCATTTACATGCTGGAAAAGTAGAAGACTTTAAAAAGCCACTGGTAATTGCTCACAGGGGAGCAAGTGGTTATCTGCCCGAGCATACTCTGGCGGCCTATTCCATTGCGGTTCTTCAGGGCGCTGACTTTATCGAGCCAGATCTTGTCATGACCAAAGACGGGCATTTGGTGGCTCGCCACGACAACTTGCTTGATCTATCCACAGACGTGGCTCAAAGGCCTGAATTTGCGGATCGAAAAACTACAAAAATCGTTGATGGCATAGAGCTTACTGGCTGGTTTTCTGAAGATTTCACTCTAGCAGAAATGAAGACCCTTCGCGCCGTGGAGCGAATTCCTGACATTCGCCCTGATAACACCCGCTTTGACGGAATGTTTGAAGTTCCGACCTTTGAAGAGATCATCAAACTCGCCAAGTCACTGTCGACGGTAACAGGGCGCACGATTGGCCTTTATCCAGAGACGAAGCATCCAAGCCACTTCGATAGGCTTGGGCTTTCCATGGAAGAGCCACTGGTCAAGCTACTCCACAGCAATGGCTACAAGGGCCCCACGGCGCCAGTGTTCATTCAGTCTTTTGAAGTCAGTAACTTGAAAGATCTCAATCGGATGACCGAGATCCCATTGGTGCAACTACTTTGGATCGAAGGTTCGCCCTACGATGCTGAGCTGGAGCAAAGTGGCTTAACTTACGATAAGATGGCGACAGCGAAGGGGCTTCGCGAGATCGCCCGCTATGCTGATGGCGTTGGTCCTGAGAAATATTATTTCATCTTGCCTCGTGATGAGGAAGGGCGCCTCAATGTGGAAAATGATACTGGCTTTGTTAAAAAAGCTCATGACGCAGGTCTCGTGATTCACCCATACACGTTCAGGGCTGAGAATCGGTATCTACCAAGCGATTTGCAGTCAGCAGAGAACCAACCTAATCAGTTAGGTGATGCGGTTTCTGAAATGAAGCTGTTCTTATCACTCGGCATCGATGGATTTTTTACAGATCATCCAGATCTTGGGGTAAAGGCTAAGGCTCAGTTTTTGAGCAAGTAAGGATTCATCATCGGGGGGCTCGTTCGGGGCCACTCGAATGCTCCTCTTAACGCCTTTGAGCTATCTAGCTCGCTGACATTTTGCCTCAATCATAGACAAGTGACAAAAATCTTAACAACCCTTGGTTTTCACCTGAAACATAGCTTTCGAGTAATTACAGTGGTTTAGAGTAATTCCTTCATGAGATAGTCTATCTTATGATCTAAAAGTGCGGCACAGTAGCTGCAATTCTTACCCGTGGGAAGTTTGTGCTCATCCTGAGCATAGATCTGAATGGGGACCTCAAAATTAAATCAATTGTAAAAAATTTTAGATTTCTCAGTCAGCGAGAATCCGGGTGAGCATCTTGTTTTTCCCTTTTGTTGTTGTAATTTCTGTAGGTGAAAAAGATGAAGAAGCTGTTTGTGAATTGTTGCGTTTCAATTGGACTGATGTCGACGCTCGTATCCTGTGGTGTGAAAGAAAACTCTAGCCTAAAAATCTCGAATGGAGTTCCAGCCAACCTTGCTCCGATGGGGATTCAAAAGTCAACTGTAGGAATCAGCCTGGGAGGTGGAATCTGTTCGGGAACTTTGATCAGAGAAGATATCGTGCTGACGGCAGCACACTGTATTAGCAATCGGATGTCTGTGACTGTAGGCGAAAGCTTTGGTACTGGGGATGCGATACCAGTGCAGAGTGCGGTGATCCACCCCAGTTGGAGAGGTCAGAATACTAGAACCATAGTGCCGAATGATATCGCAGTGGTAAAGCTAAGCCGGTCCGCTGTTCCCTATGGGGCTGTGCCGATGCCTTTGAATCCAAGCGAATCCATTTCCCGCGACGTGTGGATTGCGGGCTATGGTCAACGTGAGACCGGTGGCTCGGGTCGCCTTCTCTATGCTGACGTCACAGCGAGTAGTGTGAACCGAACCTTTGCAGGAACCATCGAAACATCTCGTCAGGGCGATCGTCAAGGTGCGTGTCCAGGGGATTCCGGCGGACCCATGTATACTCGCATTGATGGCAACTGGTACGTGACAGGCGCGCTTTCCGGAGGGTCTGGCTGTGGAGCTGGGAATGTCTACTCCAGTTCTATCTACTTTCGTGACTTTATCGATGAAGCAATTGCGGATCTAGGTACAAGCTATCCAGCTCCCAACCCAGGACAGCAGCCAGAGCAACCAGATACCCCTGATGACGAGCCAGAAGTAAATCCTAGAAACCCCTGCGGAGAAGGCTGTGAGAAGATATCTGGTTATCTTGCCAATGGGCAGGTCGGGGTCCTCGGTGATGCCTTTTATGGTCAGGGAGTCATCAAAGGTTTCCTTATTGGTGCAGAAGGGACAGACTTCGATCTCTACTTGCAGAGACGAGGCTTCTTTGGATGGTCAACTGTTGCTAGTTCGGAAGGTGAAAGCTCCAATGAAGCCATATCTGTGAGCACAGGCAATAGTGTTCAGGCTTTACGCTGGGTGATCAAATCCTATTCTGGCGCTGGTCAATTTACGTTCTTCTCCAACTAATGATATATGGCCCTCTTTCGAGAGGGCTCATTGCTAAAGTCTGCTTTTAACCAACTAGCCCCTATAACCCACAGTTTTCAATATTCAATTCAGATTCTTCTAAAGGGAAAACATTATCTTGACGAGAAGTGTTACATTGGTGTAACAAATGTTATTGATATGTAACTTTATTGGAAGAAGATAAACCTTGGAAACCAGAGAAAAAATCTTAGAAGCTGCTGTGGAAGTCTTCGGCTGGGGACCTAGTTCCTCACTGGAAGCTGTGGCTAAGAAGGCAGGCATCACGAGAATGACCGTCTCTCGGCACTTTAAAAGCAAGGACGTGTTGCTCCTTGAAGCCCGTGAATATTGCATCGACCTCTTTCAGAAAGTGATCGACGAGGCCGTTGCATCGCAGCAGTCCAGCATTGATAAGCTCACACAGATTCTGGTCAATTATGTACCGCTTCACTCCCACTATATATTTTTGATCAGAGCGGTTGCTGGGGAAATAGAAGACGATGGCAATCAGCGCCTCAGAAAGCAAGTGGCGAGTGTTTGTCAGATCACGGAGCAAGCCAAAACAGATGGCTATATCAGGAAGGATTTCCCTACAGCTTGGGTGTCAAGCTTTCTTGATTTTATTGCAATTGGAATTGGCAATGTGAAGCAACAGGGCTCGATAGCACCCAACGAGACAAATCGAATTGCTGTGGAGTCTTTCCTATATGGTTGTTCCCCCAAAAACAAAGCTTAGAGCGAAAAGGAGGTTGATGTGAACAAGCAATACTATGATGTGATAGTTCTCGGTGGTGGGCCAGCGGGCATGAACGCGGCCTTGGTTTTGGGTAGGAGTCGGCTAGAAGTGCTGGTTCTCAATGCTGAAACACCTCGGAACTTAGTTACAACTCACTCCCATGGTTTCCTTACGCAAGATGGCAAGCATCCCTCGGAGATACTAAGCATCGCGAAGAAGCAGTTAAAAAAATATCCATTAGTGGACTATAGGGTTGATCGAGCAATTGACCTAGTTCAGCTTGAGATTGGCTTTAAGGTAATCACTGAGAGCAATGAATACCTTTCTCGGCGGGTCATCGTCGCTACAGGCTATAAAGACAACATTGATAAACTTGGAATCCAAGGCCTTCGTGAGGTTTACGGAAAATCTGTTTTTCCGTGTCCGTTCTGTGATGGGTTTGAAATGTCTGATAGGAAGTTAGCGGTCTTCGGCGATGCTAATGTTGGGCCTATGTTTGCGAAAATTATATCGAACTGGTCGGATGATGTGGTTGTCGTGACAAACGGTGAGCAAATCAAAGATGAGCAAGTGCTTGAAAGTTTGCGCCGAAATAAAGTATCCCTCATAGATAAGCCAATCAAAGATCTTGTTTCTAAAAATGGTCTTTTAGAAAAAATTGTTTTTGAAGATGGGGCGTCAGTTTCAAGAGACGGTGGGTTCATCGCTGACACCAGGGCCACAGAGAGTGTTGATTTTCTGAATAAACTCAAGCTTCCTACGTCGAGTGGCTTTATTGGAATGAAATCCTATAAAGTAGACGAGAACAAGGAATCGCCAATCAAAGGGCTATACATTGTTGGTGATGCTCGCACTGGCTGGAGTGGAGTGGTCAGCGCAGCCGCTGAAGGTAGCGATGTAGCCGCATCCATCACTCATCAGATTGTTGCAGAAAAGTGGATAAACTAAACTGCCTTGCTCAGACGAAGAATGCAGGCAAGCTTAGTGATCGTGATTTTGAGATAACTATCCAAGGAGGCATTGAATAACTATGGAAAAGCTTAAATACTACGATGAAATGAGGCCTAGGTGGGCCAACGACTATCCATCCATCGATAGTATCGAAGATGTTTGGAAATTTTATAAAGAGTGTGGCTATCAAAATCCCCAGGATTCAATCATCTCACTTTTTAATGATATTGACTGGCAACAGCATCGCATCCTTGACGTTGGTTGTGACAATGGCCTCATGCTTGACTTCATCTGCAATGGTTTGTCTAATGTTCAGGGCTTTGGCATCGATATCAATCCCAAGGCGATAGACCGTGCGACAGAAGGTTACCCGAACTTGAACTTCCTAGCCTATGATGGAGCTCACTTTCCATTTACTGATAAGTATTTTGACGTGGTTTTTATGTCTGCTGTTGCGAAACATATTCGTTATGAAGATAGAGAAGGCTTCTATGATGAGATCAAGAGGGTAGCCCGGTATTTGATAGTTATTGAAGTGGATGCTAAGGAAAAAAAGTTGGAAAAGTTCAGCGATTGGACATTCTATCATTCAAATTTTGAAGAGGAATTCAATAGGTATTTCAGGCTTCAAAGCTTGAGCCGCGAGGGTGGAGACATGTTGGGTGTCTATCAGTGCGTCTAGGCGAATGCGCTTCAGCCTTGCCATTCCCGCTGCGAGCATGGATACTAAACCCATAATAGGCAATATGGTAAGCTACATGGATCGAGACATGGGGGAGTGCGGTGCCGCGACCAAGATTTCATAACTTAGATCAAGAAAAACAGAGTTCCATACTTGATGTAGCAGAGCGGGAGTTCGTGGCTAAAGGTTTTGCAGGAGCGTCCCTCAATGAAATCATGCGGGAGGTAGGGGTCAGTAAGGGAGCTATTTATTATTATTTTGATGATAAGGCAGACTTGTTCGCAACCTGCCTAGAACGCTTGATGGTGCCTTTCGAGAAGCTTCTCCATGACATTTATATCAGCTTCAATTCCCAGGAAGCTTTTTGGGAATCTCTACTTGATGCTTGCACCACGATTCAGAAATCTCATCACAAAAACCCCAAGCGTGCTGCCGCTAGCCGCTTGGAGGATCTCATGAAGGGCGAGTCGCTTCTAGAAGAGCGTTGGCGGAATCAGCAAGGCTCTGAATTTGCTCAGTGGGTCTCAAAACTCCTCAGTGAAGCTCAATCAAAGGGCTTTATGCGGATGGATCTCAACCACAGCTTGGCTAGTAGGATCTGGCTCGATATCAGCCATTCTTTTGATCACTGGATTCGTGAGACCTATGATGAGGGCGCGATGATGCTCACCGATGAGCAAGTAGAACAGTTGGCGCATACCCAATGGGATTTATTGCGGCGAACTCTTGCGCCCTAGCAACTTTTTATGCGTTTATTTGACACCATTAAAATGGGAGTTTGAATTAGTTCCAGTACTAAGCCTTTCTTTTTAGCGACAGTGGATATAAGAAACTAGGAAATCGCAAAAGGGAAGGAGGAGCTTTGGAGACTTTTTTTAAACTCAAAGACCATCAGACTTCGGTAAAAACTGAATTGATGGCTGGATTGACGACTTTCATGACCATGGCCTACATCTTGGTTGTGAATCCCATGTTTTTGTCAAAGGCTGGAATGGATGCAGGGGCTGTTTTTACGGCAACAGCTCTTTCAGCGGCCTTTGCTACCACAGTGATGGCACTGACTGCCAAGCTTCCCTTTGCGCTAGCGCCTGGTATGGGCTTGAATGCTTTTTTCGCCTTCACTGTTGTCTTGGGTATGGGCTACTCCTGGCAATTTGCTCTCACCGCAGTCTTTTTAGAAGGCCTGATCTTCATCGCGCTATCGCTACTCAATATTCGAGAGGCGATCATCAATGCCATCCCTGAGAACCTCAAGAAGGCAGTTTCTTCTGGAGTGGGCCTATTCATCTGTATGATCGGCTTGGTCAATGCCGGGGTCATCAAAACTGGAATGGCTCATGTTGGTGATGGCCGTCTTGATGGCGTTGTGGTCACCCTTGGCGATGTTACCGGGGCCGCCCCTTTAGTGGCCTTTATAGGTTTGGCATTCAGCGCCTTTTGTTTGGTTCGTGGCATAAAGGGAGCCTTGTTGTGGGGAATCTTCTTGGCGACAGCCGTGGGAATTCCTATGGGTGTCACTCAAGTTGGAGACGGTTTTAGCCCTGTGAGCCTACCACCCAGTATCGCACCGGTTGCCTTCCAGCTCGACTTCTCGCAAGTTTTTTCTGCAGATATGGCGATAGTCCTATTTACATTTTTATTTGTGGATCTCTTCGATACCGTAGGAACCTTGGTTGGTGTGACAAATAAATCGGGGATGGTGGATAAAGACGGCCGTATTCCAAGGGCTAAGGCAGCCCTGTTTTCAGATGCTATTGGGACTACGGCAGGTGCCTTGCTTGGAACCAGCACGGTGACCACCTATGTGGAATCTGCTTCAGGAGTTTCGGAAGGTGGTCGCACGGGGCTTACAGCACTAGCTGTGGCCGGACTATTTTTATTGGCATTATTCCTAGCTCCTATCTTTACCTTAGTGCCGGCTGCTGCAACAGCTCCAGCGCTAGTGCTGGTAGGGCTTTTCATGATGAGCCCGATCCAAAGCTTGGATCTAGAAGACTATACGGAAGCCCTACCTGCTTTCCTAACAGTTGTGATGATGCCGTTTACCTATAGCATAGCGAATGGCATCATCTTTGGCTTTCTAAGCTATATCGTATTAAAAATGATTTCTGGCAAAGCTACAGAAGTGAAGCCCCTGATGTATGCCATTGGTGTGCTTTTCCTTGCCAAATTCATGCTGTTGAGCTGAAGCTTAGGAATCTGGCGGCGAGAGATGTTTCTCCGCCGCTATGGATGGATACTAAGATTTCAAGATGTGGGCAAAGCTACATGCTGGCATCGTTACTCGCTCCACTAATGGAATACCGAGGGTTAAAATTCTCGATCAGCAGGTTGATAAACTCATATAGATTTGCCGGAGAATCGAGAAAGTATTTTGAGTAGGCGTTCTCAGATCCAATGTGAATCGACTCATTGAACTTAGTGTGCACACGGTGCATATCCTCGTCCGTGGTGTCATCTCCTATGGTGAGAAGTGCATCATCATCTCGATTCCAGCTGAACTTATCCAACACAGTCTCTACTGCATAGCCCTTGTGAGCAAGACTTTGTCGAATCTCAACGGCTTTTTTGCCGTGATAGACAGACCAAGAGGTTTTGTTTAGCATTTGCTCCAAGCTTTCTCCAAGGATGCGCGCTTGGTTTGCAGCAAATTCTGGCTCGGACTCTCGGTAGTGCCATACGATGCAGGTCTCTTTCTTTTCGATGTGACTTTTGGGTACGGCGTGCTGGTAGGTTTCAAGCAATTCCATTATCTCTACTTGCAGAGAGTTAGCATCTTCTGCCGAAACTGTGATCACCTGCTCCCAGTCCTTATCATCTGAGTAGCGGATAAATGAACCGTGTTCCGCAGCGATATGAGTTCCGTATTTTAATAGATACTGCTCGCAGAAGCTTGTTGGGCGCCCCGTGACAATAGTCGAGATAATATTGCTTTGGGGAGCGAGAGCGGCCATCAACTCATCGAGAGCTTTATCAGGGACGGCCAGCTCTGGCTTATCCTGAATTGGAGCCAGAGTCCCGTCGTAGTCCAAGAACAAGAAAATGCGCTCTCTGTTCTTTATTTTCTCCACCAGCTTGAATTGTTCGCTTTTCGTTAAATGCTTAGAGTTGACTCGGGTATCCATTTCGTGTTGACTCCACATTGCCATAAAGTTCTGGGCCCAATTAATATTGTCGTGTTCCTTCATTCGTTTTCTAAGTGCTTGCATCCTCTCGCGCCGTTCCTTGGGTGGCATTTCCAGAGCATGATTGAGAGTGTGAGCGACGGTTTCAATATCGTAAGGGTTCACTTGCAACGCCTCGCCCATCTCACTCGCAGCACCTGCAAACTCGCTGAGCACCAAGCAACCGTCCCCATCAGTCCGGGCAGCGACATACTCCTTGGCAACCAAGTTGAGACCATCGCGAAGGGGAGTGACCACCATCACATCAGCTTGCTGATAAAGTTCGATCACCTCTTCTTGAGGAATCGATCGGAAAATATACTCTACCGGAATATAGTCCGAGCGAGAAAACTCCCCATTAATCTTCCCGACCAACCGTTCGACCTGGCTGCGAATCTTATTATAGGAGCCGATGTTCTGCCGGCTCGGGACACAGATCTGAATCAAGCGGGCTTTACCTACAAAATGTGGGTAAAGCTCCAAGAAGCGGGCAAAGGATTTTAAACGCTCAGGCAGTCCTTTGGTGTAGTCCAAGCGATCGATACCCAAGAACGTGATCCGGTCGCTATCGCGAAGCCTTTCCAAAATTCGTGTGCCGAGGCTTTTGGTCTTTGCAAAGGCCTTAAAGTCTACGCCTAAGGGGTGGGCTGCGACCTTGATGGGCCGATCCTGGAACATGATCTCATTGATCTTGGTCTTGGCGCCTGCAACCCGTTTTGCAGACTGGATGAAGTGCCGTGCGTAGTCATAGGTGTGGAAGCCGATGTAGTCAGCACCCAGCAAGCCGTTAATCAGCTCCGAACGGCGTGGAATAGCCCTAAAAATCTCACTTGATGGAAACGGAATATGGTGGAAGTATGAAATTTTTAGATCATTCTGATGTTCCCGCAGGATTTGGGGTAGTAGCATCAACTGATAATCGTGCACCCAGATTCGATCCCCCGGTGAAAGTAAGTCAATGATGGCCTTGGCAAAGGCGTGATTAGCTTCTACATAGGACTTCCAATGGCCATCCGATATACTCATACTAGCAAGAAAGTTGTGAAACAGGGGCCACAAAGTGCCGTTGGCGTAACCATTATAGTATTTGTCATATACCTTTGGTCTGATGTGCACTGGAACTAAGTTGTGCTCCTTCAGATAGCTTTCAAGCTCTGGATCTTGGCCTTGGAGTTGCCCCAAGAAACCGATCCAAAGAGAATCGGATTGTTCGTGGATTTCTCTTAGCCCAGTGACTAGGCCACCGCTGCTAGCCTTGAGTCGCTGGCCTGCAGGAGCTTCGTCGTTATAGTTTACTGGCAGTCGATTGGATACGATAAAAAGTTTTCCTTGTTCACTCATGACTTGCCTCGCTTTCTAAGAATAATGAACCTTGATGGGGAAACAAAGTAAATACGGCATTGATAAAACCAACATGAGAATAGGTTTGAGGGAAGTTCCCCCAAAGAGCCCCAGTCTTGGGGTCGACATCCTCACTATAGAGCCCTAGATGATTTTTATAGGTGAGCAGCTTTTCAAGTAGTTCCATAGCCTCTTCTCGCCGATCCAGGTGAGCGAGCGCTTCAACAAGCCAAAACGAACAAATAAGAAAGGCATTGTGAGTCTCGCCAAAATCATCGGACGCTATGTAGCGATGTAAAAGGCCACTGGGGTGAGATAGATGTTCCTTGATCGAGTCCACAAGCTTATGAGCCCTGGGATCATTCTTACGAAGATAGCCCATATTCACCATCATCAGGAGCGAGGCGTCTAAGTCTCTCGATCCAACCGCTTGGGTAAAGGTCTCAAGCTCGTTGTTCCAAGCCATGGTATCGATATACTCTGAAATCTTGCGGCGTAGACTGGAACACCGGAGTGCCTTATCTGTTTTGCCGGCGTTGGCAAATATCTTCTCGCCGATTTGAAGACCGGCCCAGTTAAGAAGTAGAGTAAAAGTATGAACCTGAGCTTTGCCTCGAAACTCCCATAGCCCAGCATCAGGTGCTGTGAGGTAACGTTCGATCTGGTCGATCAGATTGTCTACGATACCAAGAGGAACCATGTCTTTTTCTTTACAAAAGCGATGATCAAGGTAGATAGGGCTCAGAGCCAGGAGAATCTCTCCATAAACATCGTATTGCAGATGCTCATAGGCCTGATTCCCGATGCGCACTGGTTTGTTGCCCTGGAAGCCTTCTAGATGATCCAGGATGACTTCGACCAGGGATGAGTTGCCATCAATGCCGTAAACGGGTTGAATGAAAAAATCTCGTTGCCGTGAATCTTCGACAAGATTGTGCAGGTACAAAAGGAATTTTTCAAGCTCTTCAAAGTGAGTGAGTCGTTGCAGGGCGGAAAGTGAAAACATAGCATCACGAATCCAGCAGTAACGATAGTCCCAATTTCGTTCGGTGCCAGAGGCTTCGGGAATGCTAGTGGTTGTAGCCGCTATAATTGCGCCAGTGTCTTCGAATTGGTGAAGCTTAAGAACGAGGGCAGAGCGGATAACCTCCTCCTGGAATCGATTGGGTAAGTGACTATGTTTGATCCACCGTTCCCAGTACTCGCAAGTTTTCTCGTAAAAATGAATCGAAACTTCTTTAAGGTCCGCTTCCAATGGCTGACCCTGGGTAAGGGCGAAGTAAAATGATCGGTCAACCACAAAGCTTTTATGGGATGCGATATAGGTGAGGGGAGCATTGCTAGTTAGCCGCAGTGGAGAGTCGTAGCCCTGAAACTCAATGTGGTTTGACTCTAGGATCTGCTTGCTACTTTTTTCGCCGTAGTTGATTTTAGCATCGATCTGAACACGGCAGCGAGGCTTCCCAGATATGGGGCGAACGATGCGAAACAAAGCCTTGGGTTTGAAGTAGCGATTGTATTGTTGGAATCGGGGTGCAAAATCAATCACCTCGAAGCTGCCATGTTCACTTGAGAAAACAGTTCGCAAAACATTGGTGTTGCCAACGTAGCTCTGCACACCTCGGGTGTTATCCTCCATCGAAATTTGAAAGCATCCCCCTCGGTTTTTATCAATCAAGCCACCGAATACAAAGCTTGAGTCAAATCGAGGCCAACATAACCACTCCACATTTCCCAAGGGGCTGATAAGAGCACTGTATTGGCAGTTGCCAATAATACCTAGTTCCATGGTATCTCCATTCCGCATCTATTCAAATTTCCATTCAGCTACTATACATGGCCACCCCGTAGGCTCAAGGCCCCGCAGCGACTGATCCGACAAAGATGCAAAGGTATGGTCCTGAAAACTTTAGAACTGTGATTTATTCCTACGTATAAGTAGCGTATATACTTTAACTCTCCACGATGTCTGTAGTATTATTACTAGGCTTTTTTCTGGCACGTCGTTTTTTAGGCAAGGCCATTGAGCTATGGAGAGTTCCCTAGAAACTGCCACGGACTGAGGCTCTGGCACCTAGGTTAGAAGAGTCTGAAAGTGTGAGCTGGTTTAGCTCATTAGTTATGGCGGTGCCGTATTGATTGTGATTAATTGGCGTGATACCACTTCCTTTGGAAAGATCGTAGCTATGAAATAGGTATTCAAGGGTCTATCCCTTGGTTGCTAAGTTCTTCTCGTGTCGATCAAGTTCCCGACGTAAACAAAACAAATAGTATCATAATATCAATATCTTATCATGCATCAAAAGAGGGTACCCTTTTTGCATTTATAGAACTGACATCTGAAGGTTCTAAACATTTCAACAGGAGCGAGCAGCAAATGCAAAACTATAGGAACGTGGGAACATTAATTCTAATCTTAGGACTTCATCTATCTTGTTCAAGCCACGTATTCAATCATGCTGTACCAACCACTACGGATGTGAATGGTCGGCAGTCGAGTCAATCAAACTCCGAGATTAAAAGTTCAGATTCTTCTTCCCAATATGATGACAGCTCCAGTTCTAATGATTTGGATGAATCAGATTCAGAAACTGAAGAAACACCTAGCGACATGGGTGAAGAGTTAGCCTTTGGGCCTTGTGAAAATCCCGATTATATTTTGTGCATTGACTTCGAAGATGTTGAGCCAGGTAGCGCTCCCCAAGACACAGAACTTGGGCTAAATGTCGAAGTTGTTGACTCAGCTGGTAAGCAAAGTGCAAAATCACTTCACTTT
Organism: Pseudobacteriovorax antillogorgiicola; assembly: GCF_900177345.1. NCBI lineage: Bacteria > Pseudomonadati > Bdellovibrionota > Oligoflexia > Oligoflexales > Pseudobacteriovoracaceae > Pseudobacteriovorax > Pseudobacteriovorax antillogorgiicola. The sequence continues at coordinate 52,422 of NZ_FWZT01000022.1, read as the reverse complement.
TATACCAACAACAAAGGTCTTACCTATCAAAGCAGCTATCTAAAAGCTGCCAACATCCCGGGAAAGCATTGGGGCCGATTGTATTATAAAATAGAGAACGTAGCCAACCCATCCAACTACACTCATATAACGTTCGTAGCAGCTACCAACCCCAATGGCTATGAGGTGCGCTTGGCAGATACGGTGAGAGATCCCAGTGGCAAGATTCAATACCTCTATAACTTTCCAGATGATCAAGGTGGAAAATCTTCGGCTTATAACTGGACATTTGACGACAAATGGATCTGCGTCGAGTGGCAAGTGGACTCCGATAAACAGATCTATGAATTCTATCGAATGGGTGAAAAAGTTGGAGATATTTCTGGAAGCGTTGCGGGAGACCACGGTGGAATTCCAGAAAATTATGAAGCTCTGCTGATCGGTGGACAAGTGTATCAGCAAGGGCCAGATGTATCTGGCTGGATCGATGACGTTGTTATCAGCACCTCGCGGATTAATTGTAGCGAGCCGGAGGTGAATTGATATTTTCAGGCCTTAGTGAAACGGGTTCCTTTGTATCTTCAAAGGAACGTCTCCCATAAGTTTATTAATGGCAAATGGTCAGTAAGTGGCGAGAATCAATCACCACAGACCACTTTTAGCCAATCCTCTGTGGAAAATCTTGTGTAAAATTTAATTTCGTGCTAACGAAAGCCCCACTTCGAAGAGATATTATTATCGAAGGAAAAGTCTCTTGGCCTTGGGGTCTTTGAGACTCCCTATCAAGATTTATTCATTTATGAGGATAGTCATGAAACGTCTTGTGTTTATGTCATTTCTAGCGGCAAGTATTTTATCTACAACTGTCTCTGTACAAACCCTCGCTAACGCGAGTCCGAGTGAGGCTCCTACTGTACTTGGTTTGCCAGTAGAGTATCTGGTTGTATTTGAAATGAAGCGTTCCTTTGTGCGACCTAAGCATGATGAACGGCCCAATCTTAATTTTGAGCCTCGTCCCTTTGAAGGTGATCTTGCGAACACCCAGATTCTGAATGACCATCTCGCGTATATGGCTCAGCTCAAAGCTGAAGGTACCCTCCTTACCGGTGGGCCACTACTTGAAAATGTTGAAGATTTGGCGAAGTTGGATGGTGCCATGTTCATCTATTCCGCTCCCTCCAAGCAAGACGTGCTCGACATCATCAACCTCGATCCTTTCCTAAGCGAAGGTATGATGCGCATCAAATTTGTGCGTCCGATGATCGACCTCACCAAAGCGCCTGTACCTGCTCCTTAGTCGGAAGGCCAAAAGTTGCTTCTAATCACAATGCTCCAAGACACTGGTCTATGGAGTATGTCCTTCAATTGAAAAAGAACACGTTTCATCGGGAAGGGAACGAACGAGGTTCTTTGCCTTCGTCCGCCCGGTGATTTTAGCTAAGTTAAGTAAGGCTTATGCAATGCTTCAATGGCTCTTAAGATCAAAGCGATCCAATGTCATTACTTTCGACCAAGCATTCACAAAGTCTGCAACGAACTTTCGTTTAGCATTAGGAGTTGAGTAGGTAAATGCGAAGACCCGCAGCTCAGCATTATTACCAAACATAAGATCATAGTTCGTCGCCTTCCATAGCTGCTCTCCCGAGCCGCGCTTAACCCCCTTGTAAATACCCTGCTCAGAGCTTTCGACCCACTTGATATCGTTGTCGAGAAGGTTGATAAAGTAGTCATTGGTGAGAGCACCACGATACTTGGTGAGCTCACCGTATTCGACACCTTTATAGTTGGCACCAAGGACTCTGAGTCCGCCCGTTAGAACTACCATTTCCTTCCGCGTCAAATCCAAAAGGTCGGCACGGTCAACGAATGATTTTTCCGCAGCCATGTAGCTTTCCTGACTGTAGTAGTTGCGGAAACCATCGGCTGTCACTTTAAGCAAGTTAAAAGATTGCACGTCTGTTTGTTCTTGGCTAGCATCGGTACGTCCCGGAGTAAATGGCACGATGATCCGATAGCCAGCCATTTGCGCTGCATCCTCCACAGCAGAGTTGCCAGCAATGACAATCAGATCGGCTAGCGATACCTGTTTGGTTTTTTGACCCGCATTAAACTGACCTTGGATGCGCTTTAGAAGTTTTATATTTCTTTCGAGCAGGCGAGGTTCGTTGACTTCCCAGGTATTTTGAGGGGCTAAACGAATGCGGGCACCATTGATTCCACCACGCATGTCCGTCGATCGGTAGGATGCTGCAGCGGCCCATGCGGTTTTAATACGATCGGATACGGAAAGGTCTACTTTCCGGATCATCTCTTTAAGTTTTTGGACATCAGCATCATCAATCATTTCATAGTCAGCTGAAGGTAGCGGATCTTGCCAAATGAAGTCTTCATTTGAAAAGTCATTGCCTAAATATCGCGATTTTGGGCCCAAGTCGCGATGGATGAGCTTGAACCAAGCCCGCGCAAAGGCATCGCCGAATTCCTGCGGATCTTTTAGAAAGCGTTTTGAAATAGCCTTATACCTAGGGTCATACTTCAAGGCCAAGTCTGTGGTGAGCATGATAATAGAAACCTTCTCTGCGGGGTCATGAGCATTGGGAGCTAGGTCAGACTCTTCGATGTTCTCAGGGTACCATTGGTACTTTCAACCAGGACCCTTAGTAAGCTTCCAGTCATACTTAAATAGGTTGGTCAGGTACTCATGTGTCCATTCGATCGGCTTAGGAGTCCAAGGGCCTTCAATACCACTGGTGTTGGTCTTAGGACCTTTGGCGGCTGGACAATTGGCTTTGGGGTCTGGACACTCTTTGGGCCGCGGAGCACCATGAGTTTTACCAAAGGTATGTCCACCAGCTATGAGGGCTACTGTCTCCTCGTCATTCATCCCCATGCGGCCAAACGTGGTACGAATTCGTTCCGCAGATAAAAGCGGATCTGGTTTGCCATCAGGGCCTTCTGGGTTTACATAGATCAAGCCCATAACTGATGCGGCAAGAGGCAGCATGAGGTTACCGTTTTCATCAAATCGTTCGCTTTTCAAGAATTCATCTTCAGGTCCCCAATAAACCATATCGGGAGCCCAGTCGTCGATTCGGCCACCGGCCACTCCTAAAGTTTCGAATCCCATATCTCGCATGGCGATGTCGCCTGCTAAGACCATGGCATCTGCCCAAGATAGATTGGGGTAGTATTTATCAACAACTGGTTGGATCAAGAGCCTAGCCTTATCGAGGTTAGCATTGTCAGGCCATTGAGCTAGGGGATAGAATCTCATTTGACCGCCATCCGATCCGCCACGGCCATCGATTGCCCGATAGGTTCCAGCACTGTGCCAAGACAGTCGAATAAATAAAGGGCCATAGTGCCCATAGTCTGCAGGCCAAAACTCTTTTGAATCCGTTAGAACAGCCTTCATATCTGCTTTGACCTGTTCAAAATCGAGCTTAGCAAAGGCCTGAGCGTAGTTAAAATTCGAGCCTAAGGGGTTTTCCGAGCTTTCATTTTTTCGCAGAGGGCCCATATCAACTACCGGAAGATTGCTCTCTCCTTCGACAATGAGTCGAGGGATCATCTGGTCGATAGAGCTATCGGCACTTTCAGCTTGGGGCATCATTGAACTGGTTGCAGGAGGGGCATTATGCGTTTTACCCGATTCACTCTTAGCCATTCCTGGGTAAGAAAAACTTGGGGCCGACATGGCGATGGCTGATGTGATTATCAGACGAGTCATCTTCATCATGAATATCCTTTTTCGATTAGATCAATATGTGGGTCTAAAAATTCGTATCGTAAAAACATACTCTGGCAAAATTGGTTGTTACCGACCTCCTTGGTACAAGTTCACGAAGCAAATTGGTTTGATGGATGACATTAACCGCAATCATAGTTCTAAATATGGGTTTTCAGATGCTTCGTGATGATGCGGGGGAAGTTACAAAAAAATCCGATGAAGAGTGATTTAAGGATTCCAGAAAAGGCGAAAAGTGATACAAGACCTGCTGAAAATTTTCGCTCTATATTTAGAAAGGGGGATTCTATGAGTCATGATTTACAGGACGATACTTCAAGCTTTGAGGGGCGTGCTTATTTGAATGAGTATTTTACCGAGGTGAACGATGAGTATCGAGGACTATACCGTTTCTGGATCGACTCTATAAAAAAGATGGCAGGTGCAAAAGAAGCTCTTGAGCTAGGAGTCGGTCCTACATTGTATACTGCTTTGCCTTTAACTGCAGTTTGTGAGTCAATTGACCTTGCTGACTATGTTCTAGACTGCTTTAAGGAAACCAATGCCTGGCTTAATGGAGATACACAGTCATTTAACTGGAATATCTATACGAAGCTGGTTCTGGAGCTGGAAGGGTCAGCGAACAGTGCCATTGACATCAAGAATCGAGAGAACCTGGTGCGGTTAAAGATTCGCGACACGTTTCATTGCAATATTAAGGAAAAAAATCCAATTGCTCCTCGTAGTAAGACTTACGATATTGTTACAGCTCATTACTGCACAGAAGCTGCGAGTGACTCTGTGAGTACTTGGGAGGGTGTTATCCGTAATATTTGGACTCTTGTTCGACCAGGAGGATGGCTCTTATTAAGTGTTAGCGCAGGATTAAAGCGATTCCGTCAATATGCAGACCAAGAGCCGTGTACTTCATCACCGCAGATCGATAAGCGCTCCGTTTTAAAATGTATAGAGACGCTTCCTGGTGCTGGAAAAGCTGATTGGGAGTATTTACCAGCGCCTCATGACAGACCCTACGAAGGTACGGTTTTGCTCGCCGTTCAAAGAAGCTCCCTATGACCTGGATGACCTGGGCGCTACTTTCCACCTTGCTTTATGGCCTTTGGGCTTTCTTAGGAAAATTAAGTTCGTCAAGCCTGAGCGACAAGCAGGTCTTTATACTGCAGTTTCTGGGTTCACTGCCCGTGATTGCCTACGTTGTGGTTTCCGGTGGGAATCGCATCCCTTGGGATTCGAAAGATAGCTATTTAGCCCTACTTTTCGGTAGCTGTGGTATGCTTGCTACCTTTTTCTTCGTCAAGGCGCTACAAAAGGGCTCCGCTTCAACAGTGACTTTAATGACTGCTCTATATCCAGCAGTGACAGTTGTTCTAGCAGCAATTTTTTTAAAGGAAAGCCTCAATGGACGTCAGATTTCAGGTATCGTGCTGGGGATTCTAGGGATCTATCTTTTGGTTTCAAGCTCTTAGGGAAGTGAGGTCTTTTCATACGCGTTAACGTGAGTCAAAAGCAATGAAGCGATTCATGTAAGTTGTACTTCGGTCAAGGAAACTTATCTTGCCTATGTTTGGCGAACGTTCTTAAATTCTTGTTAGAACTCAAAAATACTGTCAGATCACGGTTAGTACTTTGTCATATTGATCCATTGCGGTTTCACAGTGACTAAGTACTAGCAGGCACTTCCCTAAGGAGAACTTACGATGCATGCAGTCGGACGAACCCCACTTGAATGGTTTTATCACTGGGAGCAGGAGCGGCCCAACCATGTTTTTCTACGTCAACCCTGCGACGGAGATATGATTGAGTACACATGGTCTCGGGTGGGTGAAGAGCTTCGGTCGATGGTCAGTTACTTTCGAGAGCAGGGTTTTGAGGAAGGGGATCGAATCGGAATCATAGCTAGAAATAGTGCGCGTTGGGTCATGGCGGATTTGGCGATTATGATGCTAGGTGGCGTGAGTGTCCCCCTTTATCCAAGTCAAAGCTCTGAATCTGTTCGCTATATTTTAGATCATGCCGACGTGAAATTGCTGTTTGTGGGGAACTTGGATCAAGCCGGGAAGACTCTGGCTGATCTACCGCTGTCTCTTAAAACTGTTGATATGAGCTACGGGGTGAATCATGATTTTTCGTCGTTGACTTGGGAGGAGATCATTGGTCAACACGAACCTCTCAGTGATAGCCCACAGCGCAATCCCCAAAACCTCACCACTATTGTCTATACATCGGGAACGACAGGGCGCGCCAAAGGGGTGATGCATTCAGCTGAAGCGATGGCCTTTGTAGCAAGAAACTTCTATGATTGTTTCCAATTGAAACATGATGATCGGTTTTTCTCGTATCTTCCCCTAGCACATGTGGCAGAGCGATCCCTGCTAGAGCTTACGAGCATCTATGGTGGAATATGCGTGACGTTCATGGAGCATATGGATCACTTCCTTAGGGATCTGAAATCATCTGAGGCGACTGCGTTCTTCACCGTACCCCGGCTCTGGAGTAAGTTCCAATCGGCTATCTTAGAAAAAGTTCCACAGAAGAAACTCGATCGCCTTCTTGCATTACCGCTGGTGTCATATCTTGTGAAGAGGAAGCTAAAATCCCAGCTAGGGTTTGCAAGCGTTCGATCCTTTGGATCTGGAGCCGCTCCTATCTCTGTTGATCTGCTCAAGTGGTATCAGAAGGTTGGTATTGATATTAAGGAGGGGTATGGCCACTCAGAAAACCTTGCCTACGCTACCACTCATCAGACAGAGCCGGTAGTCTGTGGTTCGGTGGGGCAGGCGCTGCCAGGCTGTGATATTAAGATCGATCAAGATGGAGAGATCCTAATTAAAAGCCCAGCAACCATGCTCGGCTACTATCTTGACCCAGAATCGACCATGAGGGCTATGGAAAATGGCTTTTTTAAGACAGGTGATCTAGGAAAGCTCGATGATCAAGGGCACCTGACAATTCGTGGTCGCTGTAAAGATATCTTCAAAACTGAGAAAGGTAAGTACATCGCGCCATCACAGATCGAAGGGCATCTTGACCACAATCGTTATATTGAGCAAATATGTGTGACTGGCCATGGCTTACCACAACCAGTAGCGCTCGTGGTCCCATCTCCGGAAAGCTCTCAGCTCAATCGTGCCGATCTTACCAAGTACCTTGAGGATGCTATGGAGCTAGCCAACCGTAATCTGCAAAACTATGAAAAGGTCAAGAACTTCATTGTCGTGAAGGAGGCCTGGACAGTTGAATCGGGTTTGATGACGCCGACTCTCAAAATGAAGCGTCATATGATCGAAGAAAAGTATCGCGCGATCGTTGAGACTAGCCGTGAGCATAGAGATAGTGTCTTGTGGGAAGAACGGGGATAGTCACGACAGTCTTTTCAAGTAAAATGTTCAAGAATCGGTGGCGATGGCTACTGTAGCAAGGTTTAGGGTATTGAAAAAGGTGATGTAGTCTTTGATAGCCATTGGTTTTGGCCAGAAGCCATTCGCCCCTAAACCTTTTGCTCGGTCAATATCGTCTTGAAAGCTTGAGGTGGTCAGCATCACAACATTTGGTAGGTGTATTGAGCTTGCTTCTTGTCTCAGTAGCTGAAGTACTTCGAAGCCATCGAGTTCTGGCATATTGATGTCTAGCAATAAGATGCTTGGCATGCTTTCCTTGCTAGTGCTGGCATGGCCAGCCCAGTCCAAGAATTCCTCGCCAGATTTAAAAAATATGATGTCTCTACTACAATTTGACTTTCTATAGCAGGCACCGAGTATCTGTCTTTGCTGTGGGTCATCATCAACCACGACTACTGGCCCTGTCGAGCTAGCGAACTCTTTGCCAATAATCTCGGGAAAATTCTCAAGGTTGATCATTAGGTCAGTCATGGGAGTCATATAGTCCTATATAGTTAGTCTATGAGACTAGCAATCTTATCGAGTCTTGTAGTATCTTATTTAGCTACTATTGAGTCATTGTTAGCACTGCTAAGTAAACGCTTTTCACTAGCTAAGGGATTTTACAATGAAGTTGCGCAACAAGTTAATGATGCTTGCTATTCTCCCCATTGGGCTAGTAATTTTTAGTATCGCTCTCCTTGGACAAAGACTTTACCAAAGTCACTTAGCGATCGAACGATATGTAGAGATACAAACTAACAAGCAGGAAATTATAACTAGTATCTTGCGCTACTGGGGATATGGCCACGGAATCCACCACTTCAAGAATTACGTTCTTCGCGGTGATGATTGGTATCGTAGTCAGGCATTGTTAGACTTGGCTAAGGTCGAAGACCTTATCGATCAATACATGGCTTACGAGGAACTAAGTCTGGAAGAAAAGCAGGCTATGATCGTACTCCGTTCTACTGTAAGTGCTTATAAAGAAAATATTTCATTAGCACAAAAGGCTCTCGAAGAGAGTCGCTCAATTCGAAAAATAGACCTTTTGGTAAAGATTGATGATGGTCCTGCTATTGAGAGCTTTAAGATGTTTAATGACTATTTTCGCAAGACCAAACAAGATGCCTTACAAAACTATCTTGATGCTAAAAACGATTTTCTTTCGACTTCTATCATCACCATCGTACTGATTCTAGGGGTTACTTTCTATACCAGTCGCTGGTTTTCGCGGTCTATGATCAAGTCTTTCAATGAGCTGGTTCAAATATGTCGGCAGATCAAATCAGGGCGATTCCGCGCTAAAGATTTGGAGGCACCTACAGCTGAAACCACTACAGATGAGATTAAGTATTTGAGGCACAACTTTATTGCAATGGGGCGAGCCCTCGAAGAGTCGTTTTCTAGGCTAAAGAAATCAAATCAAGACTTAAGCAATTTCGCCTATATTGCCTCTCACGATTTGAAAGAACCGATCAAAAAAATAGCTAATTCATCAGACTTACTCTATTTAGAGCTTGAGCGTAATTTGGATTCGGAGTCAAAACAATACTTCGATGTGATTCAAAGTTCCACGAAACACATGCTTTCTCTTTTGGATAACGTTCTCGATTACTCTGAACTCAGATCCCAAAAATTTGAACCAGAGAACGTCGATCTAAACGAAGCCATCAGTCTCTGCCAATCCGATTTAGAACTTGCTATACAATCCACTGGTGCCCACATAGAATTAGAAAATCTACCAAGGGTAAAGGGAAATCCAGTTCTGCTTCGGACGATGTTTAGAAACTTGCTTTCGAATGCCTTGCAGTTTAGACGTAAGGGCTCCATTCCCAAAATCACGATTTCTGCCAAACCGACCAAGCAAGGACGCTGGGTGATTAGTGTCGAAGACAATGGCATTGGCTTCAGCATGAAGTATCGGGATAAGATTCTTAAACCATTCGGAAGGGCGCACTCTCGTGAGCAAGCACCAGGCAATGGTATCGGTTTAGCCTCAAGTCAAAGAATCGCAGAGCTTCATCACAGTCAACTTCAGGTCTATAGTATGGAAGGAGTCGGCTCGACATTTTCTGTAGAGCTTGAGGAGGCCTCATGATGTCATAAGTTCTCTCAAAGCTCTGCCTAGAAACGGATTAAAATGAAGTTCTAGCGAGAGTCAAATTTGACTAAAAATAAAGATTTTCATCCCTAGCTGGATTCGCTAGGATCGCTCCTGCACCACAAGGTTGCCAAGACGACATAAATCTTTAAGGAGCGAGCATTGCACGCCTACAGCATTCCTGGCTTTGATATTAAAAATCACAGATTTAAAGTTCCACTCAATCATGATGATAAAGCAAATACTGACTTGATCGAGGTCTTTGTGCGGGAGTTGACCTCCATAAAAAATCGTGGCAAAGACTTGCCAGCGATTGTCTACTTCCAAGGAGGACCGGGATTCGAAGCGTATCGCCCTAAGTCTGCCAGCTTTGTCGATATTCTGGCTGAGGACTACCGAGTTTTACTACTCGATCAGCGCGGAACCGGGCTCAGCACCCCCTTCGATCTTTTCCTCTATAAGGGTGACCAGGCTCATGAGCTAGCTCAATATCTAAGTAACTTCCGAGCTGATCAAATCATCCGCGATGCTGAGCATATCCGCCGCGAGATGGGAATCTCTAAATGGAGTGTTTTAGGGCAGTCCTACGGCGGATTCTGCATCCTCTCTTATCTTTCGTATTTTCCAGACAGTATTAAAGAGGCCTTTATTACAGGTGGTATTCCTCCGGCTTTGAGGACCCCAAAAGAGGTCTACCAGGCGACGCATAAACGAGCTCTATTTCGAAATCAACAGTACTTCCAGCGATTTCCTCAGGATCAACTCCTTTGCCAAAAGATCGTAAAGGTCCTTGCGGATCGTGAGGTGTACCTCCCTGATGGCAGTCGCTTGTCTCCTGAAAGGTTTCAGCAGTTGGGTTTTGCGCTGATCGGTGCTAGCTGGGAGTCACTGCACTACATTTTAGAGATGGCCTTTCCAGACGAGCGATTTGAGACTCCAAGCCTTAAATTCTTGCACAGAGTTCAAGCGCAAACAAATATCTTTGAAGAAAATCCAATTTACGCGATCCTGCATGAGTCAATCTATTGTCAGGGGCAAGGGAGTCGATGGGCTGCTTGGCAGGTGAGACAGGAATTTCCTGAGTTCGATGCTATCAACCATAAAGATTTTAATTTCACCGGGGAAGTGATCTATCCCTTCATGTTCGATCAGTACCAGAAACTTGCTCCATTCAAAGAAGTTGCCGATATTTTAGCGGCTAAAGACGACTGGCCACCACTTTACGATGTGGAAACGCTCAAACAATGCCAAGTGCCGTCCGCGGCAGCGGTTTATGAATACGATATAGCGGTGGAACGTGAATTCTCTTTGGAGATTGCTAATCTGATCCCCGGAATGAAGGTTTGGTGCACAAATGAATACGAGCACGATGGGCTTCGAGTCGATACAAAACGGATTCTCAAGCGGCTTCGGGATATGTGCCAAGGTCTTATATAAAAGTATTTCAAGTTGAATTCTCGGCTAGGCGACATGTAGCGAGCGAGGAGACAGTACGTGTTGGGTACGGTGACGAGCGAGTGACAAAGTCAACAACGCCGAGGCTTCAAATCGACTAGGCATTAGTTGCAGTAAAAAGCTGTGGAGACTGTGATCGTTCGACAGAACCGGACGGTCACATCTAGTATGCAGGAGCTAGGTGTCATCTATGGCATCAGAAAATCTTGCGAAATAGATACAGCAATAGGCTAAGAGCAACGCTTACGATAATAGATGTTGTAATGGGAATATAGAGCTTGAAGTTACCTGACTGATGGCTGATATCCCCAGGAAGCTGACCAAGCCCCCAGTTCTTGCCAAAGTGCATGACAAGTCCGACAAGAATCAGGATACATCCCGCTGTGATCATGAGTTTAGCCATAGGTTTCCTCTTCAATCTTCAATATAAACCATATTTTCTAAGGTTTGTAGCCTGCCTACCCGGAGAAATCAATAGAAGAGACATGGGTGTTATTAATAGGGAGATACCCATGGTCACGGTGCCTTATCCTGGCTATAATAAGGAAAGTCAATTCTCTAGAGCAACGCTATGGTTAGTTTCAATCGAGTTTGCATTGCAGTTATAATTCTTCACCTGGTTGGCTTCTCGCCTGTTCTTAGTGCCAGTAATAAAAAGAAATTGACTCTTACCGTATTCGACATGTCAAGCAGTCGAATGGGATTTGAGAGGCTAGAGAAGGCCTACAGAAATTTGGGCATTGAACTTAGCAAAGTTGATCTTCCTGCTGATAGATCCATTCGGTCTGTCAATGCCGGTACATACGATGGCGAAGCCGTGAGAGTGAAAGTGAAGGCAAGTGACTACCCGAATCTCATCCAAGTGCCCACACCTATCTTAGAAGGTGGGTTCTATGTCTATAAAAGAAAGGGTTTTCCTTTTGATCCTAAAAAAGAAAAAACTGTAACAGTTGGTGTGCAGCGAGGAGTCTTGGCGGTTAAGTACTTACCTCCTAACTACAAGATTGGCTATCAAGTTTCCCTTTTGGAGCAGCTATTTAAGATGTTGGATATTAAGCGAGTAAACCTGATCTATGCCGACGAGGTATCTGCTGATGTCGAGATAAAAAAGCTTGGGATGGATGAAAAGGTGGAACGGATTGATCCTCCCATTGCTAGGGTCTATGGCTATCACTACTTGAATAAACGACATCATGAGCTGGTGCCATTGATTGACGAACAAATCAAGATCCTCAATCGGACCGAGAATCACCCCTACGCGCCGAAGGCTCCTCGGGGGTAGTCTTTCTATCGGAGTAGGCTCGGGATATTAGCTATGCGAAATCCTGAGGTAAATGAGATTTGGGATAGTCGCGCATCAGAGGGACGCTAAGGTTCTCTTCAGGGTTAGTTGTGCGCTCGTTGCTGAGCGCACGATCGCTAAGTATCTGGCTTACTAAATACAGTGGTCGGCCTCGAACCTCATCATAGACCCGGGAAAGGTATTCTCCTAGGACTCCGATGAGAAACATATGCAAGCCCCCAAGGAAGCACATCAATACTGCAAGTGTAGCCCAGCCGCTGATATAGGTTTCAAGGCTGAGAGTCTTGGCGATGATAATCCAGGTCCCGTACAAAAATGAGATAAAGGCCACAGCCAGACCTACAGAGACGCATAGCTTTAATGGAATGCTAGAGAAACTGACGATGGCGTCAAAGGCAAGGTTGAGCATCTTTAAAAACGGATACTTTGTCTCTCCTGCAAATCGAGCCTCTCGATCGTAGTACACCTCAGCCTGCCGATATCCGAGCCAAGAAAAGAGGCCGCGAATATAGCGATTCTTTTCCCTAAGCTTGCGGAAAGATAAAAGAACCTTACGGTCTACCAAGCGAAAGTCAGCAGAGTTTACGGGGGCTTCAATGGACGCCAGCTTCCGTAGAATATGGTAGAAGGCGATAGCACTATACTTCTTGAAGATTGTATCTACGTCGCGGCTCCGACGGACGGCATAGACAAGCTCGTTGCCCTCCTGCCATTTTTTTACTAGGTCAAAAATAACTTCAGGAGGGTCCTGAAGGTCGGCGTCCATGGTGACAATCGCCTCACCTCGTGCGTAATCTAGACCTGCCGTGAGGGCCATCTGGTGACCAAAGTTTCGCGAGAGGCTGAGGGCATGGAATCGCGGATCACGTTCGTGAATGGCCCTCATCATGGGAAAACTACGATCACGAGACCCATCGTCTACCAATATCACCTCAGCGGGGCCGTCTAATTGATCAATCACCTTACTGACGCGTTCGTAGAGTTTATTAAGACTTTCTTCCTCGTTGTATACGGGGATTACAAGAGAGTATCGAATCGCGGTCGGCATGAGGGCGCCCCTTCTGGTGTATTCTGTCACAAACGGACAGATTATACAGGGGGCTGGCGTCCGTCAACAGCAAGCATGGGTTGAGCTTGAACGATCGATCAGTCCTTCTTAATGATAGTCAGTTGTGCTGGATCGACAACAATCACGGATTTGCTGGTATCCGCCTCACCGACTACACGCAGGGTATACACATCACTGGCTTGAACCCCTTGTAAGAAGTATGTCATAGTGCCTGAGCTGTGATAGTGCTGATGGAGACGCATGTAATGATTTTTAACCTCGGCACCTGTCACAGCGGTTGCTCCCTTATACAGCATGACCTTTGGGTTGACCCGCTTCGAGCCACTGGTGGTTTTCTGTACCGACTGCAAGGCATCATTGTAAATAAGCAAGTAGTCGCCACCTTGAGCGAATGTGATCTGCTGCTCGTTAGTGGCGTTGTCGTGACTAAAGTATGTGGCATCCTTGAAACCGTTGGTTGTATCCCAATCGATTTGAGCGAGGCTAGACGGGTTCCACTCGGTGCTACCGCCCAAGGTCGTGGCATAGGCTTGGAAAGCCCTCGTGCTGAGGTCAAGTTTCTCGATGAAAATGGAGGCCGATTCACCACCAGGTATCGTGACTGAGTTGGTGACACCTGTGTAGGTGGAGTCGCGGAAAGTACGGACTGTAAGCTCTCGATTCGTCGTTGTTGTTTGCACGATGCCTGTCCATTGCACCGAAGTGCGATTGTTTCCGGAGTTTCCTGCGTCCGTGGCCGCCCGCATATAGCTATGAGTGGCCCGGCCCTGAATTTCGGTTGCTTCTCCTAAAACCTCGACCACCACAGTGGGTGAAGCACGCTGCCCCGTGGATGTCATGGGGAGGTTGACGGTAACAAAATAGTAGCCAGCCCCATCCAAGGTAATCCGGCTGCCGAGGTTGGCATGGGTGTATCCTGCTGTATTGAAGCTGCTAAAGTCATTCACGTTCCACTTCAGTTCATGCCCAAAGCGCTGACCATCGCTATCGATGTCGTTGCTATTGTTATTGAGTTCACCGCTGCCGTCGGTGTTTGTGGTGGCATACGCCCCAAAAACAGTTCGCGAGGCAGGATCAATGTGTTCCGCGTAGAGGCTGGCAACGTTACTAAACTCAACAAAGCTTGATTCCGCTGAAGCATTCGAGGTATTACCACCCTTGTAAGCGATGGCGTAAATTTCGTCGTCCACGCTTAGGGCAGGGGTAATGATCGTCATGTGTGCTGAGGACTCCGCATGGCCATCGCTATCACGGATATAAGTAGCTTCAGCCAAGGCTCCGGTCACTTGATACGCGCCAGCGTCTCCTGGAGCTCCATTGATGTAGATTGTGAACCGGCTTGCGACCCGAACCCCATCGTTTTTAGAATCTTTCGACACCGGTACCGTAAGTGCCAGCAGATAGTGCCCAGCCTTCTTAACCGTGATGAAACTGTTGTTGGCAGTGAATGAGAATGTGGTGGCATCAAAGCGGCCATCGTACCACCGTAGAGCGACATCAGCATCGGGGTTCACACGTGATGGATCTGCTACGTCATCCGTATCGCGAGACTTAAACCAACCAACGTTGTTGGCAATGGAATAGTGAGTGTAGCTGACCGAATTTGCCGAACATGATGTGGTGTTGCCAACATCGTCTACTGCTACAACATAAAAGGTGTTGGCGCTATCAGCCGCAGCTGCCACAGATATACTGAAATTTCCTGTGGTGTTTGCGGCCGCACTTAGGGTTCCGACCTGGCCAGTACAATCGTTATTCGTATAGACGTAGACGTCAACCCCTGTTTCTGTGACACCATCGACTGTCGGGCTGGCAACGTTTGCGGGACTCACCGGTGTTGTTCCTGATAGAGTCAATGGTGAGGGTGCTGTGGAATCCTCTGTGAAACTTACTGATGTTGCCGAGCAAGCAGAATAGTTATTGATTGCATTCACAGTCTTTCCATGGATGGTATAGGAACCATTCTCAGGGACTGTGACCTGAATACTGAAGTTGCCGGCGCCATCAACGCTGCCGCTGCCTACTTGGGTCGAGCAGGTATTATCGCTGTAGAGAACCACCGTGAGGTTGGCTGTTCCCGTTCCGGTTACCGTTGGTGTGTTAGAAGATGATCTGGCGCTGGAGATGCCACTGATTGTCGGTTGATCTGGAGTCCCCTGATTGATTGTTCCAGAAAACACAGCTTTAGAACTCGCGCCGTAAGGATCTGTGGCAACGATCTCAAACTCGTAGGTATTGCCGATTTCAGCATGGAGTGGTTTCCAGTTGCCGAAAACACCTGCGGTGGAAGAGAAGGATGGGTTGCCGCCACCTTCGTTCACGAGTGCAGTACATGCTCCCAGGCCCGTTCCCACAGTGCCGTTGATAGACTTATCGTAGCGACAAGTATAGGTTAGTGCATCGTAGTCCTCATCAAAGTCCGAGTTGGTGTTGGCATCTTGAGCGTCTAGGGTTGTGATAGCCTCGCCGCTGTAGAAGGTTGATGCCGTCAGTGCCCCCAGCAGAGGCGATTTATTCGCTAGGGTAGTGGTGTTTGAGTCAGCAGTGTTGGAGTCTTGATTCCCAAAGACATCGGTAGCCTTAACTCGGAACGTATAAGCTGTTGAAGGACTCAATTCGTCCACTTCTACTGATGTGACGCTGCCTCCAGAATTGACAATGGTACGGTTGTAAACGAGGCTGCTACCGCTCACTTGGAACACAATAAACGATGCAGCAGTTGCTGACGCGTCCCAATTGAGCGTGACGCGATTGTGATAAATATCAGAAATTGACTGCAAGCCATCAAAGGTGAGTGGGCTTACACCGGTTCCCGATAATCCAAGAACACTTTGCAGAGCCTCGCCTCCCACAGTGGAGGCGTAAGAAACTGTAAGCGATGCTGGTAAAAGCCCTGGACCTTGGGGCGAAAATGAGATGGTGATGGTGCAGGAGGCACCAGCTTCGAATGCTGTTGGTGATCTGGGACAGTTATCGCTCACTTTGCTGTAGTGAGTGCCTAAGCTACCAAAACTTGAGATATAAATGGGCATGCTTGTGGAGTTTGTCGCTGTGATGGTCGTCGTTTCGGAACCCGTGTAGGCCTGAACGAAGCTAAAGTCGTAAGAAACGGGATCAAAAACAATGGCCGAGTTACCGACTACACTGGACGCGCCCGACGTTGGGTCGAGAACGGTCCAGGTTTGCTCGGTGATATCGATTCCATCGGAAACCTTGGCTGTGATGGTGTCATTTATTGGGGCAGAGCAATCCATTTCGAGGAGTGCTCGACTTCTTTCCTCATCCGTGTCAACCAAGACTGAACTATCTAAAGGAATTTCGTTTCGTTCCCATTCGACGCTTACCGGGTCCGCGTCTAGGTCAGTGAACGCCACGTTGAACAAGAGGGTGTCGGAGCTACAATCGAACGTGTAAGTATTGGTTTCAGGGCTCTGGTTGCTAAGCGAAGGGGGGTTATTGCGAATGATTCGAAATGTATGTTCGTCTGTGGCGGAACCGTTGGATGCCTCTATGGAGAAGCTGTGCTCGCCAGCACTGACTAGGGTACCGGAGAGGTTGTAAAAGGGGCTCGATCCTGCGCCTAAGGTCTCTCCATCCAATCGGTAGCTATAGATAACATCTTCGTCGCCTCCCCCTACAAGATTAACTCCGAAAGTCGTAGTGCCATTGGCAGCGAGTCGGATGACGGAGTCTTGTGGGTAGTAAGATTGGATCGAGACGTCACCGCTGGTGATTCCGAAGTAAGCCTCCTCTTCGAGCGTAGCGAAGCCTTCACCATCCCCACAGCCAGAAAGGGCTGTTAGGGTCAGAAAACCTAAGATGGCAAGACTCGGGTGCTTCATGTTAAATCCTAAGCTTTTATTCCACGCTTTTTCACCATCGACAATTCTACTGATTTCGTGACCAAAGATTTCTTCAGAGGCGAATTCTACCTGCGAGTATCGGTAACTAACTATAATAATTATATATTGCTGAGTAACTATTTTTTCTTTCAAGAGGAAAAACGGCTATTTATTGAAAGCTTGTGGTAGCGAGATGTAAAGATTCAACGAATTCGAACGATGAATCATCCTAGACGTAAAAAATCATTGAGTGCTATTTTGCGAACTTTGCTAGGATACATGATTGCGATCTTGCTCTCGGCCTGTACGGTGACCGGATCGTTGAACGTAACCTCGCAGCCTGTCGCTAGCACGGTGACTGTTAAAGACCCGAGGGGCAATATTAAAGAAACAGGACAGGCACCGCTCAATGTTAGTCTTAGTCAGCAAGTGTTCTCCCAAGACGACTTTCTCATCGTTGAGGTGGATTTGGATGGCTACGAAGAGCAACGGTTTGTCATTCCCAAGACATTTTTTGCCTCTGACCACGCGATCAATGTGACTCTAGCTAAGGAAGCTAAGTTAAACAACGAGCTTTCAGGTAAGACTATTGATCAATGTGAAAAGATCTCGAAAAAAAGTCTTACTGACCTTAGTAAAGGAGTCGCGATCGCGCAGGCAAACCTTTTGAAGGGTGATCTTCAGGTGGCCAGTGTCCAGATCAGCAATCTCATTTCAACCTTTCCATTCGTCAGTGTTTTATATGACTTACAAGGTAATATCTTTTATTTACAAAGGCAGTTTAGTCAAGCGTTGGCCTCTTATGAAAAGTCACTGGCTCTGGACCAGGAGAACGTAGAAACAGCAATTATGGTCAAGAAACTAAGGCAGATAACTGGCCAAGCCACTGAAGAGGTAGGACCATGACTTATATATTAGGGTCCATGCTAGCCTTTGCCTTTCTTCGTTTAAGCCTGTTCTTCTTAGATCAGAACTTTGCGATGTATTTCGACGATGTAGCTCTGACGATGGTACTTGGTGGAACTCTTGCTGTCGGTATTATCTCAGCCCCTTGGCAGTGCTGGGGCTACTTTGTCACCAGCCTTAAGGGAGTCCTCTTTGGGTTACAGCGAGCGGAACGACGCTTTATTGAAGAGGCATTGGTATTTGTTCGCAATCCCCAAGCCTACCGGAAAGACAAGCCGAAGACCATTGCTGATGAGATATATCTCGATGGAAAAGAGTTGCTGGAACTACAATTCACCCCTGAAGATATTCAAACCATTCTAGGAGAACGATTACACCAGCTTGTAAATAAGCGGGATATGGTCTCAGCATTCTTTTTAAACCTCGCCAAGTATCCACCAGCCTTTGGACTTGTGGGAACAGTCCTTGGCTTGGTGAACTTGATGCGTGCTATCACCGAAGGTCTTGATCCCGCTCAAACTGGCGTAAAGATGGCCCTTGCACTGGTAGCGACACTCTACGGCTTGTTGTTTGCAAACTTCATCATATCACCCTTTGCAGAAGCGCTTGAGAAACAGGTTGATAAAGAGAGGTTCCAGGGAGAAATTGCCATGCAAGCCGTGCTCTTGTGCGCAGAAGGTGTGGATCTCCTCAAGTCACAAGAGATGCTTAACTCCTTCCTACCGAAGCGTAAGCGTGTGAATATTCTCGACGATGCGATATCGGAGGAGATGAGCGCATGAAACCGATCGTTCGTGGCAAACAAAAAGAGCGCAAAGTTAGTGAGGGCACATGGTTTATTAGCTATGGTGACATGATCACGCTACTACTGGGCTTCTTCGTACTATTTTTTAGTATTGAACCACCTAAAAAGGGAAATACCTTACTCGCTGAATCTCTGCTAGCGACAATGGAAGAGCTTGATAAGGAGCTTCCAACCCAGGCGACGAAAGATGTTGGGGATACTGTTTTAAGCTCTGCGGAGGCGGAGGAAGAGTCTCTTCTTGCCGCAGCTGTGATGAAGGCGGAGGGGCAGGACTTGGTTTCTTCTGAAGGTGAGCAAGCCATGGAACAACGAGGAGGTGCGCAGGAGATTCCCCAGCACGAGGCTGATCCTATTAAGGATGAACCTTCTCTAGGTGAGCATCTGATGGAGATCCTCAATAAAGTTATTCCTATTAAACACGAGGGGCAGGGGCAGTTTGCTGCCAAGAAGCCGCCTCAACAGAAGCGTGTCAGTAACGAATCTCTGCAATCTCTTCAGGGTCAGTCACTTAAGGAAAAAGGAACTCCTACTGGCTCTGAACCCGTCGCCACTGATGATAGTGGTCATAGAAAAAATATTATCAAGCTCCAGGCTTTGCAAGCAGAAGCCTTCAAGATGGATGATCGGATTTTTATTATGTTCCCGACCATCTCATTTTTTGGTAGTGCCAGTACCAAGCTTACCAAAGAGGGGTTTGAGGCTATCGAGAAATTTGCTGGAGTATATCTCCCCTTTGCAGGCAAGACTCGGTTGAACATCGTAGGTTTTGCGGATCAGCGGCCAGTGATGGCAGCCAAGTATCACTTTCGCGACAATTTGGAACTTTCTGTTCTGCGCGCAGTGAGCGCTCAGCGAGTCCTAGCAAAAGTTGGGATACCTACCCAGCGAGTTAGACTCATGGGACACGGTATAAACGAAAAGCTGCTAAAGGGGGAAGACCCTCAGTCACGAGAGGAGCGATTAGCACTTGCTAGAAAAATCATGTTTATTATCGAACCGGTGCAAAACCTATGATGGCATTTAGGCGAAATATCCTTCTTTTTGCTTTGACTCTGCTTTGGCAAGGTCAAACGACCAAGCATCCTAAAGTTGCAGAAGTCGAAGCTCATTTGAGCCAGAAAACTATCGACTTCGTAAAAAATCGTTTTCCTGGTGTACCGGTGCTTGTCAACCTAACTGTGACACCTCTACGAAGGAGTCAATCGGAACTTAATTCCGTGTTGGGCCAGAACGAACTGCCGTACTATAGCATGACTGGGGTGCAGATTAAGGATGAATGGGATGATCCCAATAAAGGGGTCCACGATCTTCTTCCTCGAATTCAGAGAGTTGCTATTCGGATTACCATGCCTCAATATGTATCTGACGAGGAGTTGTTCGAACTCAGGGAGTCTCTATTTTCGAATCTTAATATTATACCTGGCAGAGATACCATAGAGTTCAACCGAAAGAACTGGCAGAAGCGCTCTATCATTTCCTGGGAACTGGTTGCCTTGATCCTAAGTTCATTGCTGATCTTGTCGATCGGTGGGATGATCGTAGCCCGTATTATTGGTGGTAAAATCGAATCAGGGCTTAGCAAATCGAGTGGCAAGCAAGAAGCGCCGCCACCTCCGGTACCGCAGCCTCAGTTGAATAATCAGCAGGCGCCTGCAGCTAACAAGAGTGGCTCTGGGCAGATGTCGTCGGGGATGCAATTCAATGATACGATGAAGATTGCAGAGAAGTTGGAAGAAACCTTAAGACGCATTGAGAAAGACGATGCATTCCCAACCCTGGATGATATGATCGATTTTGAGGACCTAGCACAGAAAGATCCGAAGTTTCTAGGAACTATAATCCAAGAAATGTCAAAGGACTTACAAGAGAAAATTTTTCAAAGAGGGACCAGTCCCAAGTGGCTTGAAACCTTTTTTGAACAAGCTCCTCTTGATATTGAACACTATAACTTTGCCCTGAAACTAACCTATCGTAAGCGTAGCCCAGAACATATTCTTTGGGACGAGCTTTTGATTGCCCTGTGGCGTTTAGGAGATGGCTTAAAAGAGATTGTGAAGGGGATGGAGCAGCGGGATGCCTTAGGAATTCTCGCGTGGATGCCAACTACAGTTTCGGTACCTACAGCCCGGGAAAGTTTTCCTGGTGGTTGGGGGATCTTATTGAAGCATGACTTTAAGCCACCGCCCATGAAGCCTGAGCAGATTCAGCCCATATTGGATCGATGTTTGGAACTAAAACCATACTTCGATCTAGGGATGCTGGATCAGTATCAGCATGAGCGAGGGCTGCTTAAGTTCTTGCGGGTCTGTACCCTAGATGAAGAAAGAGATATCTATAAAGCTTCCAAGCCAGATGCTAGCATTCATGTTTTGAGGCCTCCATTCTATCCAATCTTCGATGCTGAAGACGAAGATCTTGAGAAACTGGCCAATGCTGTTTCGGCTCAAAACTGGGGTGTAGCTTTATTTAACATCAATCGCAGTCTGCGCTCTGGTATTACAAAACACCTCAGTAAAGCCAAGAACTATATCTTGATCGAAACTTTGAAAACTTGTGATCATGACGGTATTGCGATCGAGGAAGTCTGGCAGATGAGAGAGCGTGTTGCGGTCACGTTTAAACAGCTCATCATTGACAACAAAGTCATTGAAACAGGGTCTGATGGCAAACCCCAGGAAGGCGACGTGGATGGACCGAAGGTGGCTTAAAGTTGCGGTACTAGCCGTCTCCCTATTCAGTGCGCCTCTGCGAGCTGAAATAGGGGCTACTCTGGGCTACTTTAATATTAAAAGCACTACGTCTGCTGGAGATACAAACCTCGCAAATCTGGGGCATTTTCGTCTTGTCTACGAGATTCCCTTTATGAACCGCTTTTCAGTCAAGCCTTCCTATTCCTTATATTTACTTGGGATAGACTCGTCTGATATTGGCTATGGTTTTGATCTTGAGTTTAACTATTATCCATTTACTTTCAATCGTCCCATGAAGCTTGGGCAAAATAGCCTGAATTTTATGAGTGCTGAAAAGCTAAGGCCTTTTGTAGGCTTATCGTTTCACCAGAGGCAGTATCAATCGATCCAATCTAATTATGCAGGCATTGGTATTACGTTTGGAGCCCAGTATCAGTATTCTAGGGAGTTTCGATTCGTATCCGGGCTAACTGTTATTTCCATGAAGGGACCCTTGGATTCAGCCTTAAGTGAGCAGCAACTCTATTTCGGAACTATTATCGAACTTTGAATCTTTCTTATAGTATGAATGTAAGACCCTACCTTAAGTTATTGTGAGCCTTAGAGCCTATCAAGGAAATCATTGAAATTTATACGGTGAAATCAGTAGTTAAGAAGTTTAGATGAACATCACTCCTTGAGTTTCCGATATCTTTACAAGCACACACATAAACGCATGCTATAGGAAAATCATGTTTTTAAAAATCATCCGTGCCGGATTTCTCATCGGATACCTTGGGATTTTCATTCAGGCCTGTGATTCTAAGGGCTTCCAAAGCCGTCCTGAAGAACAGCAGGAGCTTGACACTGAAGGTTCCATAAAGATAAGCGAGCCAATCGATGAAGGCGATACTGTCTCTATTCCTGCAAATATCTCAGGAACCTATCTTTCTGCGACCGTCACCTCAGATGAAACCGGGTCAACGCTGGCCATCGACCTCCTAGAGGGCGGGACAAAGGATCTTGTTGAGCTAGCGCCAGGAGACACGGTGCAATGGCAATGGAACTCACAGGCAGACATTGTCTCCACCGAAGGGCAAGGAAGCGCGCAGTTCTTTGTGAAATTTGTTAGCACCAATGGTCGCTTGCCAGAGATCTTAAATACCATCGTATCTTATCAGCTCGACCAGCCGAGCCAGAACCGTGTGGAATCTGAATCGATAACAGTATCGAGTCTTTTAGAAATGGGGCGCTTTGATAGTGGCTTGTTGCTGATCACCCCATTTAATCTCAGAGTAGAGGTTGAAACCAGGCACAATCTTACTCCGGGAAATAAGTTTGTCCTCGTTCGGGGTGAAGGCACTGAGCCGCCGGAAGAGCCCCGCCTTGGTACTATTTTGAATCGGGTGAGTTTAGACCAAGGGCCTGTAGACTTGGGAGAGAGCCGAAATTTTGTTGATGATCCTCTCCTGCCGGATCAAATATATACCTATCAGCTATGGGAAATGAGCCCTGATGGCTTGAGCTTCCTCCTTGGTGAGTGGAAAACAAGGACCGGCTCTAGTGTGAACGAGACCTTTGATGGCATGACTTTGTCAGAGTTTGCATTCTTTAACTCTCGCTTCGAACGGAGCAGTTTTCGAGCCGCCAACCTTAGCCGCTCAAATCTAGCCAGGTCGGACCTTTCCGACACGGATCTCACGGCTGCGAATTTTAGTTATGTCAACTTGAGATATGCTAACTTAACTGGAGCAGACCTAAACTCCGTAAATCTCAGTGGTGCGGACCTATCATTTGTTACTTGGGTTGATGGTCGGACCTGCGCTGAGGGATCGATCGGCTCCTGTCTCTAAGTGTGTCGCTTCCTAAACACTTTCCCAAGGGGGCCTTACACACAGTAAGGTTCCCGTGTTAGCCTGCTATCTTCCAAAGAATATCTAGAAAATTATGAAACATTCCGCTATGCCTTAGTAATGAGACGTTTTGAACAGTGATTGTGGGAAAGGACCCCTTTTATGGCAGAAAATAGTGATCCTCGTGATGGTGGGCGTAGTGTCTTGTCTTGGCTTTTTGGAGCCCTCGCCCTGGGGATGGTGGCATACTTTGGGGCGCAGGGAGCCTTGCAGATGATGAGCCTGGACGGCTGGGGAGAGCGACCAGCTGCCTGGGACCAAGCTGTCCATGCACTAGACGCAATCCATTTCGCAAAAGCTTTTCAAGAATTGGACATCCACCAGTTTTTCCTACAGATTCATAACAGCGCTCTTTGGCCGCCCGTGGTACCCCTTTTACAGTCCATGTACCTCTTGTTCACAGACCTTAGCATTGCCAGTGCCCGCAGCTCAGTAGCACTATTCTCGATCTTGGCTGTCATCATGATTTTCTTTGCAGGCCTTCGTTTGGATCGTAAGTGGGGGATTGGTATCGGGTTACTATCTGCGGGAGCCTTGATGGTGAGCCCAGCCTTTCTCGATTACTCGATTCAAGTAATGCTTGAAGTTCCAGGTATTGCTTTGACCTTGCTTACATTTATTCTCTATAGCCGCTACCTGGATAGAGAAGATCCAAAATACTGGAATCAGGCTGTTATATCAGCAACTGTCTTGTTCTTTGCAAAGTTCAACTACGCGATCATGATCTTCTTGCCGATGTTAGCGTGTGAGTTCTTTCGCAAAGCTAGCTTTCGTAAGCCAATAGCTGATGCTGTATTCTACTTAGTCGACCACATTCGCTGGAAGCATCCGTTCTCGATTTTTGTTTACTGCTATACTGCTTTCCTTACCTACGTTCACTTTGTAGGGATTCGCTTTGAGCTTGCCGGCCATATTGTTATGATCGAGAAGGTGTTTGGCAATCCTCTGTACTTCCTCATCCTAACAATCATCATTCGGATGCTGATGTTTCAGCGTAACGAACTCAAGCACTACTGGTCAAAACTTTGGAATGCACCTGACCAACTGCGCCCGGTATTTCGCTATTTTATCTTACCGGCCATTCTATGGATGTCCTATCCACCATTCTTTTCAACGTTCTTTATCTTTCTGTTTAGTGAATCAACTCGCAAGCAGTCGTTCTTTTCAAGTGAAACCCTCACTTTTTATCCTAGCTCTTTTATAAACTTTTACAGTGCGACGCCCCTGCTAGGCTATTTGATGGTCGCTGGAGTTCTTCTGACATTGTTTAGCTGGCGCAAGCTGCCTGTGAAAATCAAGTTTTTGCTTGGCATTGTGATCTTTAATTTGATTTTGGTCTTAAGCCATCCCAACTATCAAGAGCGCTACCTACTGACAGTTGCCCCCTTCCTATTTCTTACTGGCGCCTTCGGCCTTTCTTTACTTTTCCATCCATTGCTTAAGTTTTGGTCCACAGGGGCACCTTGGGTGGCTCGTATCGCCGGCTTTGCTAGTTTTGCAATCTTAGTGCTTCAGGTTGGGGTCAATCGCGATTACCTACAGAAGCGTTTCTACTTCTATACTATCGAACCAAGCTTCAAGCAATTTGCTGAGCAGATCTGTCATCACACCTACAAAGCAGAGACAAATGCCATTGTTGGCTTAAGTAGCTTCCTCAATCCTGCGGCTATTGCCATGACCTGCTACGACGTTCACTCTGACACCAAACGTCGTCAACTTCCAACAACCATGACTCGCAATGGTTTCCATGGCTATCAAGATGGAGGGCGCGTGGTTGCCTCAGGAAAAATTGGCCAGTACTTTGTAGCCGACTATACAAACATGAAGTTCGATGTGGGGAGGAAGCAGGAGGCATACCTTCTACCGGGTGCTCGTCAGGCTTTGCCGCAATCTAACTTATACCAGTACATAGAAACAATTGAGCACCAAGATAGTGGTCTTACCCTAGCTGTTTACCGCAGGGCTCCAGAGGGATCTGATAAACCCATCTCGAAAGATGTGGGGCAGGAAGAAAAGAGACTATAAACTCAAGTGGTAGGGTGCAGGTTCAAAACTGACCTGCACCTCTTTTTTAATCCTTCTAGCCAAACTTGCCTAGAATTTCGTAGGTAGCTCCATCCCGTCGTGTGCCACCACGCTGAGAACTAAAGTACATCCGATCACCACTTGGGGTGATTGCCGGGCCGGTAATTTCAGAATAACTCTCATTAACTATTTGCAGAAGTGGATAGACATCTCCATAAGGCCCGAGGACCACGATCTGCATATCGCCGCCATCTTCTGCAACAAGAACATGACCATCGCTGGTTACGGTAACATTGTCTACACCACTTAGGATGGGGTTTGAAGAGCTGCGTCGATCGTAGGTGATTCCGATAGTGCGGCTTTGGATGTTGTAGCGCCAGACGCGATTATCACCTTTCGTGGTGAAATAAACATCACCATCATGATACCAGATGCCTTCTCCGCCATCAAACTCCGTAGCGCTACGTACCTGGTAGCGAGTGGCCGTTTGGCGACTGCTGGGGTTGGGGTTTGAAATCTCGGCCCAGTCGACGTTTCCGCGACCATCGACGATAGCAACTTCAAGAAGCCCTTGATCCAAGTTCATCACACCATTGGAAATGGAGCTGGGGGTGTAGCGATAGAAGCAACCATCACCGGTATCTTCCGTGAGGTACGCTTGGTTGGCTGCAGGGTCGATGGCAACAGCTTCATGCTTAAAGGTTCCAAGACCTCGACGTAAGCTAGCGCCGCGACCAAATACATCGCATTCATAGACTTGGCCGCGACTGGTTTCTTCGCAGGATAACCAGGTTCCCCAAGGAGTGGGACCGCCTGCACAGTTACGATCGGTGCCACTCAAAATAGAGTAGGCATCGATGAGATCACCTTTGCCATTAAACCTTAGGGCTCCCGCCCCCCCATTGGAACTTGTTTCCGAGTTTGATGTATAGATCCAGCCTCCATCAGAAACTCCAAACACAGCGCCTCCGTCCGGAGCATCGTGCCAACGGTAGCCGGTAGACGAACCATCGTCCCGACGAACTGTGGAGCCTGAGTTTGCTACTTGCCGGGATGTGAAGCCTTCAGGTAAGCGAATGCCATTGCTGTCAGGGCGTTGTAATGCGCCGATGGATTTCAGTGATGCAGTTTCAAACCATGGGTTTGCTGATGCCATTGAAGTGAAAGTGGTTCCAAGGCTCAACACGCCCATGGATGATACTGATCCAGACAGAAAACTGCGACGATCCAAAGACGAGCGATTATCGTTCATGAGACAATCCTTTGTAGTGGCGATTTGAATGATTGCCACACTGTAAAGATGATTTGTAAAGAGAATATGATGGGACAGTATAAATCCTTCGAAGATCCTGTCGAGCCTATTTAGAAAAAATGAATCGCGATTTTGGGTAGGTGCGTTGAACACCCGTCAGCAGTCTCTCAAACTTTACTGCCCAGTAACAATAAAACCCCCACCATGCAGTATTGAGTGGTATCTAAATCCACCGTAACAGTGTCCTAGAGGTTACACCTATGGAGAAAAGTCTAGAGCAGACTGGATAAACTCACAATTGTTTCAAAGACATGGCTTGGTAGGTTCATTGCATGTTTCACAGCGAGGAGGTGACATATGCAAAAAATCATTCTGCTTTTTGTCATGATGTTTTTAAGTAGTTCTACTGTTGCGTCAGTCAAGCAAGGAACTATGGTCTTAGCTAAAAACTCGCTACGAGCGGTAGGAAAGGCTCACTACACGATTGACAGTAGAGGTCAACTCACGGTTCGGGGGAAGGCTAAATCTTGGTTGGTTGGAACTTATCGCTTTGATGATAGTTATGAAGTCGATCCCACTTCCTTACTGTCAGAGCGCTATATGATCTTACACGAAAGCATTGCTTTCGATGGCTTGACTCTGAGGGTTGTTGAGGTCAATGCTGATGAGGGTTTTGCTAAAGCAAAGGGTCTATCTAAAAATGGATGGGTCACATTTCAGTTTGACATCAAAGGGACTATCGTAGATTTGATGGCAGTCCACTTTGAAGCATCAATGATGCCCATCCGTTTAAACTTAAAGAAAGTCTCGTAGTCAACGAAGTGGAGTAGGGAGTACATTCAGGGGATTGATAGGGCCGTTGTGAGGATCCCGAATTTCTAGATGCAGATGGGCGCTGCTTGCGTTCCCTGTTTGTCCAACGAACCCTATGGTATCTCCTTTGTTAATATCTTGATCCATTGCAACGTTGATTTCTTTTAGGTGGCCATACAATACCTGATAATGATCCTGTTGAATGATCACTAATTTACCGTAGCCTTTTTGAATACCGGAAAATACGACCACTCCATCACCGATGGCTAATACAGGAGTTCCTGCTGGAGCCTGAAGATCGATACCCTTATGTCTTGTCCAAAGGCTACGAAAGCTGTTGTACTTTGACGAAACCACAAAGTCTTCCAGTGGCCAGATAAATGATGGTGTCATCAGCCAGCGAAAAATCAGCAATCCTAGGATGAGGGCGAGGTAGAGTAAGATACCTCGCCGGGGTGTTATCACGTACTAGCACCCACCAGTCGCGCAGTTTCTTCGTAAAGTTTGGCTGCTGCTCCCTGGTCATTCGCATGCTCATTGGGTGAGGTCAGTGGCCAACCCCCTTTGTTGAGACGAGGGTTGCGATAGGTGCCGGTTTGACTAAAGTAAGCGCCGTTATGCTGCTTGATGTCATCTGCTAGCAGGCAATGGAGTGTTGTTTGAGCGCCTTCCCATGGCTCGATCATTCCCATCAGCCGAAAGATTGGCTTTAGAATTATATTCTGAACCCAAAGAGGCATGGAGTGTTTGGCGAGGTTGGTTCGAACCCAACCAGGGTGCACGCTCACCGCGATCACATCTGTTCCTTGCAAGCGTTTGGCAAGTTCTTTGGCATGGAGCAAGTTTGCTAATTTGGATTGGGCATAAGCCTCCCATCCATTGTAAGAGGCTTTCTCGAAATTTAGATCATCAAAATGTATAAAGCCTGTTTTTCCCATGGCCTTGTCATGAAAGCAGCTGGATACGTTGACGATCCGCGCGGGGCTCGACTTTTTCAGGGTGTCGAGAAGCAGGTGGCTTAGAAGGAAATGACCGCAGTGGTTGATTCCAAATTGCATTTCGAAGCCATCTTTAGTGCGGGAAAGCGGCGTGTTCATAACCCCGGCGTTATTCACAAGGCCGTGAAGTTGATCGTAGTGGCTGAGAAACTCCTTCACAAAGGAGCGAACGGAGCTGAGATCTCCCAAGTCCAAGCTCAGTGCGCGCATGTTCGCCTTCGGTAGGCCTTGTGCAGCAAGTTGGGCGATTTCTTTTTCAGCCTCTTCCGTCCGCCGACAGGCGAATACAACTTGTCCGTTTTGCTTTGCCAGCTGCTGGGCTGTAACAAGGCCAATTCCCGAGTTTGCACCAGTAACAATATAGACTTGCTTGCTGAGGTCTTTTTTAAAAAGGCTTGGGTCACACATCAAAGGTTTTGCCATCGCGTACTCCATTGCTCCAGAGTTTATGCCAAGGAAAGCACTCCCAAATAAGATGGTCGTGCTTTCGCTTATCCCAGACTATGGTGCACAATGATATTCGGCAACTACTTTAGTTTTGCTGCTGCTACTACCAAAGCTTCTTTCGAAACCGATCACCGAAAAAGGCCCGAAAACCTGATTGGTTTCACCATAAATGCGGTGTGGGTCGCAGTGGGAGCCGCTTTGGTACAATTGAGATTCCCTTTCTAAGACCGGACCAAGCTCTTCGTGGGGGCCAGAGTAGGACCTTGCACTCATGGAAGATTGATGGGCACAGCCGACTAGGCTTAAACCGACGACGAGTGAGGAGAAGAATTTCATGATGAACCTCTAGTCAAAATCCTCATACAATCCATTGCTCGGATTCTGGACGCGAAGCTTTAGGTACTTCGCTAGCCACCTAGAAATCTTAGCAAAAATCTAAAACTTCGTGTTCAAAGAATACTCGATTGCCTTTTTCATGTTGTCTAGCGATAAAGGCTTATGAACCCAACAGGTTGCTCCCAGATCCTGGGCCCGGCCGACGATGCTATCGCGATCATCTTGCGAAAGGAGTATGCTTCTGGTGCTGCGACCCTGCTTACGATACTCTTCTAAAACCGATAATCCATCGATATGATTGAGGGTATGGTCGACAATTACCAGATCTATCTGGTGGCCATCAGAACTCAGAAGCTCCATACCGTGCTTCGCGGAATGGGCAACCTCGCAGTCCCACCCTTGGTGGCGGAGAAGATACTCTACTACGGTGCAGATCGTGGGGCTGTCGTCTATAATCAGAGCTTTCATGATACACGTATCCTTTGAGGTTGGTGTTCAATTACAGCTGCCATCGGTGGGAATTTTAGAACAATGAAAGGAAATTTTTAGCACAGAATAGGGACCACGAATTGATGGTTTAGAAGCATTCTGGTTTTGTTAATTTGGGTGACTTGGAGCACGGCTAAGCTCTACCATCCTTCCAAACCTCGGGCATCCGATGATAAGATCTCGATAATACTAATCTCTGTGTTGGTCTTGGGTATACTTGCAAAGTAGGTCCTCATTGACTCAAACGCACTAATGGTCTGGAGATAGCAAGTTCACGGGAGTCAATTTCTTCCGTAGAAGGGTAACGAAAAGGACATCCCTAGAAAGCATTTGCGGACGCACTAAGCTCTATGACTCAGATATTTTCTTTACTCTAACTTTACCTCTCACAATTACAAAAATAATACAAATGACCAAAATCATTTCCAGGTAAGCGATTTGTCCCTGAAGATACCCCTTCGAAGGGATACTTCGCACTAAGGGGGCTTCCGCTTATGCCTCAGCTCTTGTTAATGTCTTTCATCATATAACAACGAACCTGTGGAAAGCTGCATCACCCCTACTTGCCTTGGAGCTACGAATTATGACCTGCTTTGTCGATTCTCAGTATCAACCTCTACTCGACTTTGGAGGGCCCAGCTCTTCTCTATCACCAGGGTTTCATCGTGAAGCCTGCTCTGTTATTTGGGATCACAACACTAATATGATTGGGATTCTTCCCGTGTCAGAGCCAAAGCTTGGTGATGGGTCCTCTCGTTTGGAGAAGGTGGCAAGTTTACCGCCATCCTTTCCAGAGTGGCTTGGGGATCGCTCGTTTCAGCAGGTGCATGGCACAAGGTTTGCCTATGTCGGTGGTGCGATGGCTCGGGGTATCGCTTCTGCTGACTTAGTGATCAAGCTGGCAAAAATCGGGATGATGGGTTTTTTTGGGGCAGCGGGCTTAAGCCTTTCTGTCGTTGAGCAAGAGATCACAAAAATCAAAGATTCACTTGAGCCTCAAGGCCTGCCTTTCGGTGCGAACCTGATTCATACTCCCGAGCATCCGCAGTTGGAAACCCAAGTTGTGGAACTCTATCTGAAACATGGAGTGAAGAAGGTTTCGGCCTCAGCATTTATGAAGATGACACCTAGCATTGTCTACTACGCTCTTAAAGGCTTGCGCAAGAACGGAGATCAAGTTGAACGAGGCAACCGGGTGTTCGCCAAAGTCTCGCGAACTGAAGTGGCCAGACAATTCTTATCCCCAGCCCCTCAAGCCATCATTGATGACTTGAAGAGGCAAGGATTGATAACTGAGGAAGAAGCTGCATTGGGACGAATGGTACCTGTTGCAGAAGATATAATCGTCGAATCTGATTCCGGCGGACACACTGATAATCGGCCCCTAGGTTCTCTGTTTCCTGCGATTCAAAAAGTTCGAGACCATCTTATTGAACAGCATCAGTATCAAGATAGAATTCGGTTAGGTGCTGCTGGAGGCTTAGGAACTCCAAATGCAATCGCAGCAGCTTATAGCCTCGGAGCTGCCTTTGTAGTCATCGGGTCTGTGCATCAAAGCACCGTGGAAGCTGGTATTTCAGATTATGCCAAACAGATGCTGGGCAAGGCTCAAATCGCCGATATCACCATGACGCCTTCAGCAGACATGTTTCAAATGGGAGTCAAAGTACAAGTCTTAAAGCGAGGAACGATGATGGCTCCTCGTGGCGCGCAGCTCTACAAGCTTTATCGGGACTATGACAGTATCGAGGACATTCCCAGTGCAACCCGAAAGCAACTTGAAGCAACCGTGTTTCGGATGGATCTGGATGATGTTTGGCGTCAGACCGAGGGCTACTTTGAAGAGATTGATCCCAGGCAGCTTGCGAAAGCTGAAACTGATCCCAAATATAAAATGGCACTCATCTTTCGTTGGTACTTAGGTAAGTCGAGCCAATGGCCCATCCAAGGCCAGGCCGACCGCCAAGTGGATTATCAAATATGGTGTGGTCCTGCAATGGGAGCTTTCAATGACTGGGTTGCTGGTAGTTTTCTAGAAGCTATAGAAAATCGGAGTGTCGATCAGGTTGCTCTAAATCTTATGGAAGGTGCAGCAGCCGTATTTCGATCTCAGCAACTTCGTAGCTTTGGATATGATATAGCGAATCGTGCGTTTCTCCCTACACCCCAAGTTTTAGGAATTTGATTGATGAGCAAAGAACGACCCCAATCCTGCGATATTGCAGTGATAGGCACTGATGCAATTTATCCAGGTTCAGAAAATGGCGATCGATTTTGGCAACAGATTCTAGAGGGCCAAGATTTGCTGGGTCCCATTCCGCAAAGTCATTGGCTCAAAGAAGATTACTACCATGACGGACCCAGCCAGGAATTAAAAACATGGGCCACAAGAGGGGGATTCGTTGACGATACTCCCTTCGACCCCATTGCTTTCGGCTTGCCACCGAAGCTATTAAGTGCCACAGACTCTGTGCAGTTGCTGTCGCTTATCGTCGCTAGATCGATTTTGAATCGTGTGACGAGTTTAAAGAAAGGCTCCCTAGGGCGGGATCGCACCAGCGTTATCCTCGGGGTTGCTGCTGCGACGGAGCTTGTAGGGCAAATGAGCAGTAAGTTGCAGAAGCCCATTTGGATAAAGTCTTTGAGAGAGGCAGGCCTTGCAGAGCCTCAGGTTCAAACCATCGCCCAGAGCATTGAGAATCACTACCCGGAATGGACCGAGAGCACCTTTCCTGGTCTGCTTGGCAATGTGGTGGCAGGGAGAATTGCCAATCGCCTTGATCTTGGTGGCACCAACTGCGTGGTAGATGCTGCCTGCGCCAGTAGTCTAGCGGCTATCACCATGGCGATCCAAGAACTTGAGTTAAAACATTCCGACATGGTGATCACGGGGGGCGCTGACGCCTTTAATGATATTCTGATGTACATGTGTTTTACTAAAACTCCGGCGCTCTCTAAGTCCGGAGATTGCAGGCCGTTTTCCGATAAAGCGGATGGCACGATGCTCGGCGAGGGCGTGGGTATGGTCGCTCTGAGGCGACTCGCCGATGCTGAGCGTGACGGCGATACGGTTCTTGCGGTAATCAAGGGTTATGGGACATCATCGGACGGAAAGTCCAAGAGCGTCTACGCGCCGGTTTCAGAAGGCCAAAGCAAAGCCTTAGTTCGGGCCTATGAGATGTCTGGCTATACGACTCGTGATGTGGGGCTGATTGAAGCTCATGGCACGGCGACCCATGCGGGGGATGCTGCGGAGTTCGGTGGTTTAAGAATAGCCTTCGCTGATGACGAGTCTAACGACCGATCGTGGTGTGCGCTAGGATCTGTGAAATCGCAGATTGGCCATACCAAGGCAGCCGCTGGTGCAGCGTCTCTCATTAAGGTAGTTCAAGCCCTGCACCACAAGGTGCTTCCCCCCACGATTAAGGTGGACAAACCAAATCCAAAGATGAATATTGAAGAAAGTCCATTCTATCTCAATACAGAAAAACGCCCCTGGGTTAGTCACCCTGATCAAGCCCGTCGAGCCGGTGTAAGCTCATTCGGTTTTGGTGGGAGTAACTTTCATATGACGGTGGAAGAGTATCAAGGCAAGCATAAAGCGCTCCGCATCCATCATTCCTTACAGGAACTCTTTTTACTATCAGGCAGTAGTATCTCCGATATTGAAGATGTGCTTGCTACCTGGCCTACCACCTTGGAACGAAGTTCAATCGCTTACTACGGGAAGCAATCCCAACTGAGTTTTGATAGTAGTCATCAGGTCCGTATTGGGTTTTTGGCTGATACCGATAACTACGGAGCGAAGCTAAGCGCTTTAAAAGATGCTCTCAAGACGAAAGATTTTGGCTCCTTGGACGACGTCTTCATTGGCGAAGGCAAAGTCAAAGGCGATGTGGCATTTGTGTTTCCAGGGCAGGGTAGTCAATATCTCAATATGGGTAACGATCTCGCCTGTGAGTTTGAGGAAGCCCTTCATGTTTGGGACGTAGCGCGTACATTGATTGGCGATGAGGGTGCTTACATCGATGAGCGAGTCTTTCCTAAACCAGTCTTTAGTGACGAGGAGCGAAAGGCTCAAGAGCTGGCCTTGAAAGATACCTCAGTGGCTCAGCCGGCCATTGGTTTAGTGAGTTTAGGAATGTTAGAGATTCTAAAGACTCTCGGAGTTACAGCAGATCATTTCGCAGGTCATTCCTATGGTGAGCTGACGGCTCTTTATGCTGGTGGAGTTCTGAAGAAGAAGGACTTTGTTCGCATCTCCATGGAACGTGGGCGCCTGATGAAGCAAGCCGCAGAGAGGCCTGGTGCAATGTCGGCTGTGAGGCTTGATGGTGAGCGGTGTCAGCAACTACTAGATCGGTGGCAGACAGGAGCTGTGATAGCCAATGTCAACAGTCCAAAGCAGGTAGTTATAGCGGGTTCAAACGAATCTATCGAGGCTACTGAAAAACATCTTAAACAAGAAGGAGTGTTTTTCACAAGGCTGCCAGTTGCTACTGGGTTTCACTCCGAGATTGTTGCTGATGCAGCAGAACCATTTAAAGATTTTTTAAGTCAATTTCGGTTTAAATCGCCTAAGTCTAAAGTCTACTCAAATACCTTAGGCAAGCGTTTTCCTAAGGAAACCCAGAAAATTAAGCAAATTCTGGCCAATCAGCTTGCCAAGCCAGTGCTATTCTACGACCAGCTATTGGAGATGTATGATGCCGGAGCGCGGATTTTCGTCGAGGTAGGTCCCTCGCAAGTTCTAAGTGGTTTGGTTCGGCATTCGCTTCCCGAAGACATCCATATCATTACAACGGATCGCAAGGGACGGCCTGGAACCCAGAGTTTCTGGCAAGCATTGGGCCAACTAGCCACTTTGGGTATTGAGGTGAATTTTGAAGAACTATGGTCAGCATATCAGGTTTCTGAACCTGAAAAGCACTCAGCGGCCACTCTTCCCGTGCGCGGTAGCAATGTGGGGCGTCTTTATCCACCACAGGATTTAAGCGAGATTCCGAGACCGAAACTAGAGGCCGAGGCCCCTGCAGTTGCGCCGCCTCAGACAAGACATGAGCCAAGTATAGAGACGCAGCCTGTTGTTCAGAAAGGCTCTAAATCATCCGAAACCCAATGGGGTGCCGCCCTCAAAGCGCTCAAGACGCAGCCCCAGAACAAGAAACCAGTTGTGGAAAATAAGAACATTGATCAGGCTCATGAAAAGAGCCTCAACGGTGCCAGTGTCTCTCTCGTTCACGAACCATCGATAGTTAGCCCTACAGGAGGTGAAGGTATGCAACAAGGAAGCGATCGAATCATGACCATGTTTGAGGACATGCAGAATAAGATGACGGACGCCCATGAGCGATTCCAGGATTCTATGAAGAACGCACATGTAGAGTACATGTCGCAGCTAACAGGCAGCTTTAAGTTCCTCGTGCAGGCACAGATGGGAGGCGGAGAAGCAACTCTTCTTGCCGAGCGACAGCCGGCTCACGTCTTGCCCATGTCTCGGGAAAAAGTCAGCGGCCAAGAAACATCGCAGCCTGAACCGGTGCCAAGGCAACAGAATACTCAACCCGAAAAACCGATCAAGGCTGTAGAGCCCCAACCTGTGCAAGAGTCTCCCGTTGCTGCTGCTCCAAGTCAAGGAGCCAATGGCACAACTGCGGCACAGCAGGAGTCTTTTGTCAAAGACCTGTTAGCAGTTGTCTCTGAAAAAACCGGCTACCCAGAAGATATGCTCTCCCTTGATATGGAGTTGGAGTCTGGCCTAGGGATCGACTCGATTAAACGAGTTGAAATCCTTTCAGCTCTACAAGATAGCTATCCGCAACTTGCAGATGAAGATCCAGCAGCCATGTCAGCTTTAGAGACGATGCAGGATATCATTGATTTCGCTATGAAGTCTGACACTGCGAGAGAACCGGGTCGTGCTGGGGCTAGTCGTGGGACTTTGAAGACTGCGGCTATTGAAAGCAATGGTCATAGCCCAGCGATTGCGAGTGCAGAAACATCTTCTGATGGCTTTGTTAGCGATCTCCTAGCGATTGTTTCAGATAAAACTGGCTACCCCACTGAAATGCTCGATATGAGTATGGAGCTGGAATCTGGCCTAGGAATCGACTCGATCAAACGAGTGGAGATTCTATCTGCACTGCAAGAGAAATACCCTCAGCTAGAGAGTCAAGATAGCAATGCTCTTGCCCAGCTTAATACTCTCGAAGAGATTGTGCAGTTCTCAGCTCAGGATGGAGCTAAAAAAAAAGTCGAACCAGCAGCAGTGCTCCACTAGTCATAGGGAACCCTACGGTTCAACAGTTTCAGCTTAGGAGCCAAAGGGTTCCTTTGCCTGGCTTTCAAAAAGCAATTCCTACTGAAGTTCTGCCGATCATGATCTTGGATGATGGCCGAGGGGTGGCGGCAGAACTAGCTCGTCTTCTTCAAAACCATCATCTCCATGCAAAGGTCGTCAAAAAGCTTACAGGTCACGAACAGTCGCTGGTTGATCTTAGTGCTCTTTTTGCAAAATCTGATCAAGCCTTCTCCCTATTTCAGCATGCTCGCGTCATCGCCCGTAATTGTCAGGATACCAGTGGTATCTATATGGTGGCTCAAGGCCATGGTTTTATTCCAGAGGAGGGCCTTGGCATCAATCAATACCAAGGAGCTACCGGTGCTATACCTTTAGCCAAGACTATGGCTAAGGAGCTGCCACAGCTCATCTGCAAGGGGGTTAACTTAGATGCGACCGAGGATTCCAAGTCCTTTGCAAAGCAACTTTTCGAGGAGTTGATCTATGGTGGGCATGATATCGATATTGCGTACCGGAATGGTCAGCGTTATCTAGTCGACATCACAAGCTTCGATGTGACTAGCTTCAACAAGAGCTGGCAG
The DNA here is from genome assembly GCF_900177345.1 of Pseudobacteriovorax antillogorgiicola. Taxonomy (NCBI): domain Bacteria; kingdom Pseudomonadati; phylum Bdellovibrionota; class Oligoflexia; order Oligoflexales; family Pseudobacteriovoracaceae; genus Pseudobacteriovorax; species Pseudobacteriovorax antillogorgiicola. The sequence continues at coordinate 16,010 of NZ_FWZT01000022.1, read as the reverse complement.
CCACTAAATGATCACGACGTGGTTCTTGTTAGTGGAGGAGCGAGAGGAGTTACCGCGTCTTGCATCCAGGCATTGGCAGAAACTAAGCCGTTAAAAATTGCGATTCTGGGGCGATCGCCTCTGAACGTAGACCAAGACCGCTGGCAGCCTTGTAGGACACAAAAGGACTTGATGACAGCCTTGTTCCAGGAAGCGAAGGATGCTGGAGAGTCTCCCCAGGTGCCAGCCATCAAAAATCTGGTGGACAAGGTCCTGCGGGAACGAGAGGTCAAGGCGAACCTCAAGGCTATGGAGGATGCAGGGTCTCAAGTTGCTTACTATCCTGTGGATGTTACTAATCAAGATGATATCAAAGAGATCATCAATCAGATCCAATCTAGTTGGGGACCCATTAAAGGGTTGGTTCATGGTGCAGGAGTTCTTGCGGATAAGCTGATCAAAGACAAGAGCGATGATGACTTTAAGTGGGTTTACAAAACAAAGGTTTTGGGCTTAGAGAATCTCTTGGCAGCGGGCCTCGAAAGTAGCTTAACTCACCTTTGTGTATTTTCCTCGGTTGCTGGCCGTGTGGGCAATTTAGGGCAAGCGGACTACGCTATGGCCAATGAACGACTCAATAAGATTTGTCAGGATCTGCAAGGGCGGCGACCAAATCTTGTGGTCAAGTCCTTGGGTTGGGGACCATGGGATGGAGGTATGGTTACTGACTCGTTGAAAAAGCATTTTGCTGCCCAAGGAATCTCAGTGATCCCTCTTGACGAAGGAGCAAAGATCTTTGTCAACCAACTTCAAAATGGCGATGGGCAGGTGGAGATCGTGGTTGGGAGCGCCATGGAGTTGGCAAGGGCAGAAACAGGCCCTTTAGATTATTCAATCTTAGTTTCAGAGGCCCAGCACCCCTACCTAAAAAGCCACCAGGTCAAGGGGCGGGTAGTGGTGCCCGTGGTTCTTCTTGTGGAGTGGATTTCACGGTTAACAGAATCCTTTGCAAAGCAGGGAGAGCTGCATCAGATTAAGGTTTATAAAGGCATCATCATCGACGATTTCGAGTTGGGAGAATGGATTCAGGTACGCATTGAAAATGACCAGATCCAGGCCTTCCATCAAGGCAAGCTTTGCTTTGGCGCACGCTTGCGGCAGAAAACAGAAAGACCCCACCAGCGAACAGTCTTAAGCTCCTCCTGCCCATGGCACCGTGACCTATCGCCCTATGACGATGCTCTCTTCCATGGTCATGATTTTCAGGTCATCCGGCGGCTCGATCATGCTAGTTCAGAGGGTTGCCAAGGAACTTTGGCTGCGTCAGCGAGTTTAGATGGCCAAGATCGGGCTTGGAATACCAATTGTGCAGTTTTAGATGGCGGTCTACAGTTGGCCGTTACGTGGTTTAAAGATAAAACCTCCATGGACTCGCTACCCACGGACATCGAGGCTGTGCAAGTTTTCGAGTCACCAAAATTTGGCGAAGATGTGACATGCTATCTCACCTTGCGCCACCAGACGAAGCTGAAGAGTCAATGGGATATTGACTATGAAGATGACCAAGGGCGAACTTTGGCACGGATCACAGGTTTGTCCATTCATGCTGTACCTACTGGATACTAAGGAGCTGCTATTCCATGACATATTTTGAACCCATTGCCGTCGTTGGCCAAGGCTGCCTTCTTCCAGGCGCTAGTAACCCTGAGCAACTATGGGATATCGTCGCCGAAGGACGAACGGTTCTATCCGAGCCTCCTGAAAATCACTGGCGTATTCCTATGGACCAGGCTCTGAGTGAAACTCAAGGTCGCTACGAGAAAAACAAAAGCTGGGTGTCCCGTGGTGGCTATATTCACGGCTTTAGTGCTGAAAAGCAGTTAAAGGGTTTGCTGCAAAAAATGCCTTCCCTGCGAATGCTCGATTCATTGGTCCAATGGAGTGCCTATGCGGCTTTGCAAGCTCTTGAAGGGATAAGCTGTCCCGATGATCCTAAAAAAACTGGCTTGATCATGGGTAATTTGTCCTATCCGAGCGCATCCATGGCTAAAGTGGCCAGTGAGGTGTGGTTGGAGCAAATGGGCGTGAGTCAGGGTGAAACGACAGACTTTCGAAACCGCTTCATGTCTGGCGGTTCAGCTGCCTATGTGGCTCAGGCCCTAGGAATTGAAGGCCGAAGCTTTGCCCTGGACGCCGCCTGCGCCTCGGGGCTCTATGCCATCAGGCTTGCCTGTGAGCAGCTACAGGAAAGACGGCTTGATATGGCTCTTGCTGGGGCGGTGAATTGCACTGATCCGCTATTTATCCATGTCGGCTTTTGTGCTCTGAGCGCCATGAGTAAGACAGGCCAAAGCCGGCCCTTTCATCGCGATGCAGATGGCCTGATTCCAGCGGAAGGAGCTGCGTTTGTTGCCCTGAAACGCTTGGACGATGCCATTGCTGATGGCGACTCTATACTTGGAGTGATCCGTGGTCTTGGTCTCGCGAATGATGGCCGACGAGGTGGTTTGCTGTCGCCGTCATCCGATGGCCAGGTGCAAGCGATGAAGCAGGCTTATCTTCAATCAGGCTTAAGTCCAGACCTTGTCTCTTACGTGGAATGTCACGCCACGGGAACTCTGCGTGGTGATAGTGCCGAAGTTAAAAGTATGGCAGCTGTCTTTGATAAGGCCCTGCCGATCAGTTCCCTCAAAGCCAACTTAGGCCACTCAATTACTGCCTCCGGTGTGGCAGGTCTAATAAAAGCCCTGGCTAGTATGAAGCATCAAACCATTCCTACGACGCCTCACGCTTATCCACTAGCCGATCATATCACGGCCTCGCAGTTTTCGGTGCCGGAAGAAAACCAAACTTGGTCGAGCGACAAGCCTCGGGTGGCAGCTGTCAATGCCTTCGGCTTTGGTGGCAATAACGCTCATCTTCTACTCGAAGAGTGGCGTGACGCAGCGCAGTTTGTGCCGCCGAGTCTAGAGCTAGCCCCAGCTGCTGAGGTGTGCGTGACGGGCATCGAGATTAAGACTCACAATGCTAAGGACGCAGTTGCATTCTATCAAGGCTTGCGAAATGCCAGCCTTAGCGATGAGCCGACGGAGTTCGAAGCTCATATCGATATTCGCAAGACTGGTTTCCCGCCTCACGATCTTAAGGCCTCACTTGGTCAGCAGCTGATCATGGTGGAGCTAGCTCAAAGGCTGGCACAAGAAACAGGTCTTCCTAATGAGGGTCTTGGTATTCTGATTGGAATGGGAGCTGATCCTGAAATTTGCCGCTACGGTCTGAGGGCACGCTTAGAAGCGGCGCTTCGAGAGGCGTTAGGTGATGACGAAATTACATTAGACACAGTTGCTCCGCAGCTAGAAGCGAGTCATGTACTTGGTACCATGCCCAACGTGGTTGCCAATCGCATCTCAAGTGCATTGGATGCCAGGGGAATGAGCTTTGCGGTATCACAAGAGGATGGTTCGGGCCTAGCGGCCTTAGAGCTAGCTTTAGGTGCAATAGGGCGAGGTGAGTTAAGTACTGCTCTCGTTGGTGCGGTCGATCTCTGCCTCGAACCCGTGAATCAAGCAGCAAATGCTACAGTACTGAACAAGCCAGAGGGAGCAGATGCGGCGGTTGCTTTGATTCTCAAAAGTCGCGAGCAAGCGGAACAGGATGGAGATCAGATTCTAGGAACTATTGCTGTCAGTTCTAGTCAAGGGAATCAGTCCTCATGCAGCCTTGCACTAGATTCATTAGGGTATAGCCACGTGTCAAGCTTGCTGTTAGACCTTGCTGTGCAGTTGCAAGAAGTCCAGCAGGGCCATATGGAAAACTCAGAAGGAATGATCATTCCAGCTCTTGATGGGGCCAAGGATAGAGTTCTCGCTTATGCTAGCCTTTGGGACCAGAAATACGGATTCGAATTTCATCGACATAGCAATGCTGTGGTGCCACAAAAAACTGATCTCAAGGTTTGGCGATTTGGCGCCTCAACAGCAGAGCAACTCATCGATGACCTGGAAGGAGGGCGCACGTCCGATCGTACTGGCCATCGATTGGTGCTTTGGGGACGCTCGGAAGAACTGGCAACACTTAAGAAACGCGCCAGCATACTTATCAAAACGCCGCGGGATAAAGGGATTTCTCTCAAGGGCATTTACTATAGCCCTAAAGCTGTTCCGGGCAAGGTCGCTAGTCTTTATACGGGGGCTGCCTCATCGTACCCAATGATGGGGCGCAAACTTTTGCTCGATTGTCCGCAACTTCTTCAAGATTTTGAGCAAGTCTTGCCTCAAGCTGAGCGCTATCTGTCCTGGGTGTATCAGGGCGAATCCGAGGAGAGTCGGTTACCCTACAATCAGTTGGTGGGATCGTCCTTTCTTTGTCAGATTCATGGCCTAGCCAGTAGGAAGTATCTGAAGATTGAAGTGGATGGCATTGCTGGCTTGTCTTCTGGAGAAACCAATAGCATGTTTGCCCATGGTATCTGGAATGATATGGCTGGCCTACTCGATGATGTTGCTGCCAGCGGCCTCTACCAAACTCACATGGCGGGGTCGTTTGATGCGGTTCGTAAAGCTTGGGGGCTTGGCCCGGACGATGCTGTGCCCTGGGAAAACTATCGAGTCCTGGCACCTGTAAGCAAGGTGAAGAGTCTTCTTGAAGGCACTGAAAGAGTTTACATTAGTATCATCAATAGTCCGAATGACCTCGTTATATGTGGCCATCGTGAGGAGCTTCAGCGGGTTCTAAAACAGCTTCCGAAGGGGCGCTACAACGATCTCGGCCATGACCTGGCAGTGCACTGCAACGCTGTTAAAGACTTCGAAGGTGATTGGCGAAGGATTCATACTAGACCAACCCAAGCCCCCACCGGGGGGCTTAAAGTCTATAGCAATTACCTGGATGGAGTCTATCAGCCCAGCTCAGAAACGGTGGCTGATGCACTCACGGGTCAAGCCTTTCAGACCATCGATTTTCCCAAGATCATTGAGGCCATGTGGGACGATGGCTTTCGGATTTTCGTAGAACATGGTCCGCGGCAGAGTCTTAGTGAGTCGATCCGTTCTATCTTAGGGGATAAAGTCTATACTGCTGTTGCTTATGATAGCCCCGATAGCCAGGGACTTGAAGGGATGATCAAGGTAGCGGCTGCTCTATGGACCAGCGGTCACGATGTATCTTGGGACTGGCTGAAAGATATGCAAGCTCCGGAGCTAGATCAAGCTACGTATCCCAAAATGAGTTTTCCCCTACGTCTTGCAGACCCCGAACCTTTTACCCCAAAACAACAAGGATGTTTGATGGAACGAACGCCAGATCCAGCAGAAAGTCGCCGTCTTGCCAAAGCTCCAACCCTTAGCCTAGGTAAAAAGCCACTGAGACTAGAACACAATGACGATGATCGTGTGATCAGTACTAAGGCTCACATTGTAGAGAGTCGGAAAACCAAGGCTTTGTCAGCAGTTAAGCCTCGATCGACGCGACCGGGGCCAAAGTTTAGTCGCGATGATCTCAAAATTCTAGCGGGAGGTAAGATTTCGGATCGCTTCGGCCCTGAGTTTGTGGGACAGGATGCATATCCTATTCAAGTAAGAATGCCTGAGCCTCCGCTGCTACTTTGTGATCGGGTATTAGGGATTGATGGTGATGCTAAGAGTATGGGTAAAGGTATTATCTGGACGGAAACTGATGTTTTTGACGACTCTTGGTATCTTGTTAATGGCCGTATGCCTGCTGGTATCTTCATTGAGTCTGGGCAGGCCGATCTTCTTTTGATTTCATGGCTAGGCATCGACTTCCATTGTCAAGGGGAACGAGCATACCGGCTCTTGGGCTGTGAACTAGAATTTCATGGTGAGCTGCCCAAGCCAGGTGAAACCTTGTCTTATCAGATTCACGTGGATGGTCATGCTAAGCATGGTGATGTGAGGCTATTCTTTTTCCACTATGATTGCTACATCAATGGCGAATTACGCATCTCGGTGCGTAGTGGTCAAGCAGGTTTCTTCTCGAAAAACGAGCTAGCAGCGTCTGACGGTGTTCTTTGGAAACCTGAAACAGGTGCTTATACGGATCAACCCCGTCTAGAATATCCCGATACGGTCAGCAAGAAAACAGCTCTTTCGCAAGCGGATATTTTAAGCTTTAGAGAGGGGCAAATTGATCGTTGCTTTGGAAACGAGTTTGCATACGCAGCTACGCACACTCGCACACCGAAAATTTCTGACGGCCCGTTGCAGTTTATCGATCAGGTGCAGGAGCTAGATTTTTCTGGTGGCCCCAAAGGCCGCGGTTACGTTTTGGCAAAAACTGCCATCGACCCCGATCACTGGTATTTCGATGGGCATTTTAAGAACGATCCGTGCATGCCTGGAACTCTTATGGCAGAGGGCTGCCTAGAAGCTATGGCTATCTATATGGCAGCAACAGGAGTAACCCTTAGACGGGACGGATGGCGGTTTGAACCTGCTACAGAGACGAAATATCTCTTCAAGTGCCGAGGACAGGTAACGCCAGACTCTAAGGAGTTAAGCTACGAACTGTTTATCGACGAATTCTATTGGGATGGTCAAGTTCCAACCCTATTTGCGCACGTCTTATGTACTGTCGATGGCCGCAAGGCTTTCTTGTGTGAACGGCTTGGACTGCGATTGGTGCCAGACTATCCTCTGACCACCATCCGAGACTTTGATGATAAAGGAGTCGGCGACGGGCGACCTGTAGCGATGGTAGGGGACTTTAAATTTGACTACCAGTCCCTGATCAACTGTGCTTGGGGCCATCCCCAAAAAGCCTTTGGTCCAGACTTTCCCTTTGAAGTGGGTTTACGAACGGCGAGGCTACCATCTCCTCCCTATCATTTTATGACCCGTATTTTAGAAGTAAATGGTGATTATCTGGGGCAACGAGCAGGGGCGAAGGTGAAGGCAGCCTATGACTTTCACGATCGACCGTGGTACTTCGATGACAACCCACATGGAGTGATGCCTTATGCGGTGCTGATGGAGATTGCTCTCCAACCCTGTGGTTGGCTAGCTACCTACTCTGGACTGCCAGGGGTTAAGGGGCGTGAGCTGCTATTCCGTAATTTGGATGGCAAGGCCAAGGCCCTAAGGCCTATCAAGCCAGAAGATAGTAGTCTTGTGACCACGTCCGAACTCACCGCTGTGAGCAAGATGAGCAATATCATTATTGTGAAGTTTCAGGTTCAGTGTCATGTGGGAGGCGAACTAGTTTACGATTTGGACACGGCCTTTGGCTTCTTTCCTGAAGACGCCATGGTCAATCAGAAGGGTTTGCCTATTGCCACTGATGGCAAGCAGTTGGCTCTTCCCAACAATACTGAAATAAACATGAAAGAGGATATTACAGGAATCGCAGATGGTAAGCTTCTTATGATCGATCGAGTGACCCGCTTAGATCCTCATGGAGGTGCTGAAGGTCGAGGCTACATCAGAGCAGAGAAGGATGTCGCACCGTCAGATTGGTTCTTCAAATCCCATTTTTTTCAAGATCCTGTTCAGCCGGGCTCACTTGGAGTGGAGGCTATGATCCAGCTCATGCAGGTATACATGGCTCAAACGTTTGCCAAAGGCGAAGAGGTATTCTTTGAGCCCGTGTCCTCTGGTGAAGAGATAGAGTGGCACTATCGCGGCCAAGTCGCGCCTCATATCAAGCAGATGACTGTAGACTTCGAACTGACTGAGGTGAATGAATCTGCAGCGCAGACAGTGATGACCGGCATTGGCAGGCTTTGGGTTGAGGGCAAGAAAATCTACGAAGCGCCGAGGCTTGCTATGACCATGAAGCCCCAAGGAAAAGCTCTTGCAGTGAATCATACCCCGCTTAACGGCCAGGACGGTCGAATTAAGTTCGATCTGATCTATGATCAGTTGAAGGGCCAAGATGATGCGCGCCTGCAAACCGTCTACGATGTGTTTACGGCTTTGGCCTATCAGTTTGTAGGGCAGGTTCACTTGGAAGATCCGGCTGCGCTCGCAGCCTTGCATGGTAAGCCAGTTCTTTATCTAGCCAACCATCAAGTAGGCATCGAATCCCTGCTGTTTATGACTATGGTCAAGACTCTACAGGGCAATCCTGTGCGAGCTATTGCTAAGTCGGAACACCAAAAGTCGATATACGGTGGCTTGCAGGATCTCAGAGCCGAGGTCTTTGGTGGTCTTTCTCCCATAGGAATGTACTTCTTCCAACGAGATCATCACCTATCGATCTTCTCGTGCCTGGAGGAGTATAAGAAAGATCAGCAGGATTATAGTATGTCTTTGCTTTGTCATGTGGATGGCACTCGCAGTGTAGTTGCTAATGACCCTGTAAAGGCGGTCAGTTCGATTTTTATCGATCTTGCTAAGTCGACAGGACTGCCAATTGTTCCTGTTCGCTTTGCTGGCGCTTTGCCAGAAACCAATGATGAACAGAAGCGCTTTGAGTTTCCTGTTCACTGGGGCGCCCAAGACTATTATATAGGGAAGCCTATCCCAGCTGCTGAATTGAGCCAACTCGGCTTGAAAGATGCGGTCGAACGTGTGAAGTCTGGAATCAATCGGCTTGGCCCCAAGCAAGAACAAGCGAAGTCCGCTGATCCAAAATTTAAGACCATGATGCATGGCTTCCAGAGCCAGGGAGCAACGGTTCAACAATCACTTCTGCTGGCGTGTCTTGCATGCTTTGCCGAGGCTCAGCCACAGGTTCATGAGCTTCGTCAGAAAATCATTGATGGCTCACTTGACCCGATGACACGTAGACTTTTTGAACTCTTTCAGTAATTTGTACCCTTCGGAAAGATGCCCTAAGATCTCATCTTAGAGTATCTTTCCTTCGCCGCACTCCTGCTTTCCTTTGCTATTCCTTGCTTTCAAAGCCCGTCGTTTGCGTTCCCAGATCACCAAAACTTAAGCAAAACAGGGAATAAGCGAATCCATTTTTTGCTTACAGAACACCTTGATCTTGAAACTCCAGTTTTGGCATTTGGCCTGCATGATGCCTGGCAGGTATACAAAACCATTGAGGAGAAAGGAAAAGACATGAAGGCAATCTATTTTGCAAAACCGGCAGTTGCAATGATGGCTTTGATCGCCAGTCATCAATCTATGGCAACAGAAGCTGAAGTTCCTGAGTATGTGCAAGTTAAGTCGATCAACGCTGCAGGTACCGGTTGTCCGCTTGGTACTATTCAAAAGAATATTTCTGACGATAAGAAAGCCTTCACGATGACTTTTAGCGAGTATTTCGCTGAAATCTATGATGGTAGCTTTCCTGGCGATTCTCGTCGTAACTGTAACCTTACAATCGATCTCGATTTTCCAGAGGGTTGGACTTATAGTCTCGTGAGCTTCGACTATCGCGGCTATGTATTCTTAGATGACCAAGTAGAAGCAACTGCAAAAGCTGCTTATTACTTCCAATCAGAGAGTGAAGGCGTTGAGTTCCAATCTCAAATCACAGGCTTCGCTGATGAAGACTATCACTTTCGTGATGAACTAGGTATCGATTCTGTTGTTTGGTCTCCAGGTTGTAGTGGTGCACGACGCCCACTGAATCTGCAGACTCAAATTCGTGTGAACAATGAAGAAAACGCGGGCGGGGAAGGATTCATTACAGTCGACTCCATTGATGGTGAATTCACCCAAAAGTACGGCCTCGTTTGGCGTCGGTGTGTAGATGGCCCTTCTGAGCCATCTATTCCTGATTGGGCTTTCAGACCTGACTATGACGGTCAGTTTCCTTTGGCTCCAGCAGACCTTACCATTAAAGACATGACTTACAATGGCTCAGGTTGCCCAATCGGGACCATCGCTAACACCATCTCTGATGATAAAAAGGCGTTCACACTCCTTTTCGATTCTTTCATCGCCGAAGCTGGCCCTGGAATCTCACTTCGCGACAGCCGTAAAAACTGTCAAGTAACTATGGATCTTGACTATCCTGATGGATGGACGTTTGCACTGGCAACATTCGACTATCGTGGTTATATGTTCCTGGATGACGATGTGGAAGCTCGTCAGTCAGCCAACTACTACTTCCAAGGGGAAGCTGCTAACATCACACGCGCTGATACTGTAAAAGGTTTCGCTGATGAAGACTACCACTTCCGTGATGTGATTCCAGTGGATGCTCTGATGTGGGCCCCTTGTGATAAGAAACGTGCTTTGAATGTTAACACGTCAATCAACGTGAATAACCGCAAAGCTCGCAGCAATTCTGGATTGATCACTGTCGACTCTAAGGATGGGCAGTTCGCTGCTTACCACGCATTGGTTTGGAGAAAGTGTAACTAGTTTTCTTGGTGTGAAGCTAGTCATCCCATGAGGCACCATGTATGAGGCCCCCTCTCCCGAGGGTGGCCTTTTCTTTTTCTAGGAGTTGCTAAGAAGCCCCATGGCAGCGCTTGAACTTCTTGCCACTCAAGCAGGGGCAAGGCTCATTCTTTGCGATCTTTTTGATATGATTGCCATCGTTGACAAACTCCCCTTCCACATAGACCCATTGATCACCCATAAGCTCAAATTCACTGATCTCATGCAGGGTCTCAAGTTTACCATCGTGAATCAATCGCGCGATAAACTCAACTTGGCCAGAGTCTTCCTTGGTTTCTGATGAGACGATCTCAAGACCAATCCAATCGCTAGGTTCGTCATCCAACTCATCAGGGCGTGTATCAGGGTGCCAAGTGAGCTGTAAATAATCGTTCTTTGCTAAGGTGAAGGCGGTGTACCGCGAGCGCATCAAGGCTTCGGGAGTTGGGGCCTTGGATTGACCCTCGATGAATGGGCCGCAGCATTGGGAGTAGTTTAATTCGCTGCCACATGGGCATGTTGTTTCGGTCATGGCTTTCCTCGCTTTCCGATTCAGGGCTCCCCTATAGCATTCCTATCCTTTGTGGAAAACAGTTCTTTTGTATCCGAAAGTGGGGGAACAGATGTGCTATCTTAGGCACTTAGAGCAGGTTTTTTGGTGTCTCACACACTGACCCAACGGAGAAAAGGTGTTTGGACATTGGACAGAGCTAAAAAATCATATTTATGTGAGCATCGCTACTATGAGTCGCTGTTTTCTCTTGTAAAATACGAAAACTAGAGACCGTTAAAGTCACATCCTGAGGTTTAAAAAATGTGCACTTAGGTCTTAAGTCCCTGAATCGAAAGGGGTGCTGATGATTGGCACCTAGCATGCAATGGCTCCCTCCACGACTGAAAATTTGAAAACTTAAGGGAACATGAGATGAACGAATTACGATCTACTTTGTTGGTTCTTGCCAGCATATTAGCTGCTTTAGGATGTGCTTCTGAATCAGTAGAACTGCCAAAATCATCAGGAAATGCGACGTCAGAAGTTGATTTTACTGAGACTACGGTGACAAACGATGTGCCTAGCCCTGTGCACGAGCCTGAAACTTCCATTGATAATGACAGTGAATGGGAGGTGGTGATGACTGGAGTCGAGGAAGAGAGTGTTGTTGAAGTGCCAAGCGAGTTTGATATGGAGATATCAGTTCAAAGTGAAACAGGTAATACATATACAACCTTTGATAACGCTGCTGCGCAGAGGCTTAAAAATAACGGTGGCAACGATCCATTCTTGATTAATAAAAACTGCAACGATTTTGTGGGACTCAACTGGTTTACTGGGCCTCAGAGCGTTTACATTGATAACGATAAGGTATCGATCTGGACCTGTGCGACGAATGCTGGCAATTTAATGTACAAAGCAAACTGCAACGGTAGCACGATTGGAGCTTGTGGTAAGATTAATGCTCAATTGGCACCAAATGCTCGCGATGCCTGTGGTTGTCCTGCTGGGCAGGGTTGGTCGCGAGCCCAGTTTCGTTGTGTTGCAGGAAGCATTACAGATGGCGAAGAGATCGCTGCTTGTCAAAAAGGACAACGACTTTCCTTAAACAACAATGCTAACACTGGCCGTGATGCCTGTGGTTGTCCTGCTGGGCAGGGTTGGTCGCGAGCCCAGTATCGGTGTGTCGCGGGAAGCATCACCGATGGTGAAGAGATTGCTGCTTGTCAAAAAGGACAACGACTTTCCTTAAACAACAATGCTAGCACTGGCCGTGATGCGTGTGGTTGCCCTGCGGGACAAGGGTGGTCACGAGCGCAATTCAGATGCGCAGCAGGTAGCTTGACCGATGGCGAAGAGATCGCTGCTTGTCAAAGAGGGCAAAGACTCGGGCTTTAACGAATAGCTTTTTATTGGTAACGCCCGGGATTGATCCTGGGCTGATTAGTTTCCAAGCTAAACTTAGCCCCGCTACACGGCTACGATCCTGCCACTCTTAAAAGATGCAAGATGACCCGCCTTCTAATAGATAATCCAAACGAATGGTTTGAGTAGACGCCTTATTTTTCTCGTACGACCATTTTGCGATGGCTCTGATGGCGCTTCTATCGAATACCCCAGGAGGAAAGGATTGTGTGACTTTAATGTTTTCGGTAGTACCCTCCTTGGTCACATCAAACCTAAGGACGGTGAATCCTGTTAGGCCTCTCATTCTAGCTTGCCTTGGCATTTGAGGAGCGATTCTCCTGATAGGCTTTGCGTGCTGCTTATTTTCGACAGCCCAATCATCATCATCACGGGGGTTGTTTTCTATCGGGTAGTCAGGGTTTGCAAAAAAGTGTTGTGTTTTCGCTCCTTTTCGAAAGAAGAATCCGACCCTTGCTTTACGCTCCGTCACTGCTGGCTCAAACTTCCACATTTTAGAGGCGGTGATGGTTTTGATCCGAAGAGTCTCAGGTTCTCGTGAGCTTGAGCTTTGGATTAGTTTTGCATCGGTGACGTTTCCGTTCCCATCAACGTCCATATCGACGAGGTGGTAAATGCAAGTGGGTCTGCCATTATCACCTTGTACCGCTGCCCAATCTATATTAGCAACATAAGCTTCTGAAATTTTGAAAAACTTTGCGGGTGAAAATAGTTTAGGTTTCGGAGTGGTACAGCTTGAAATAAGGAAGGGTAAAAGTGCCAGTTGAATAATTGTTTTTGAAGCAGATACATTCATAAAAAACCCAGGAAAGTTTAACGCGTCGATGAGTGTTATATACCACGAATAGAATAGATGGAAGAGCTTAGTCATCCAACATGGCTTTTGGAAATTTCCTTTGGATATCGTTTACCGATATAGACACGCCTGGCAAATACGTCACCGCGTATTTTATATGAGATAGAATCTAAATTAATTTCTTCGAACCGCATCTGGCATTCCTTCGATAGCTGATCGTAGACCTTGTTCTGTACACTAATGATGTGACAAGGGTGGTAGTCTAGGATATCTTTTCTTATCTTTTCATATCGTGTCGCTGTTACAACTCCTCTCCCATAAACGTCGTACTCTTTAACTCCTGTAATGGGGAATCGTCCTTCAATCTTATCCATGACCACACTTACGGAGCAAAAAACGTCTTCAGAAAGACCTCGACATCTAGCAAACTCTTCAAAAATCTGTATGAATCTCTCGGCTAGATCGATAGCTTGTTCAGCTACTGAGCGGTTTGGAAGGGCACGAAAGGGGAATCCTACGGAACACAGAAAACCGTCGCCCATCTCCTTGATGCGATACGCATTCGCAATTAGCGTACCTTTGCTATAGGAATAACCATCATCAAGAATACCAGTACAGGCCTTGATGGATTCTTGAAGAAACTGTTCTTTATGAGCGATTGTGAGATTCGAACTATCGATCACGTCAAAGCAGAGAACGCACGCATCAGCTGTTCCTATAGGCATTGTATCTTCTAGGCTTTTGCCTTGCCTTATCTGCTCGATCTGATGAGGGTAAAACACTTTGGAAAGTTGGGCGAAGGCATGAAGCTTCTCCTTAACTACCCGGCGCTCAGATTGCCGAACCTTGTCTCCAAGTGCAAATGAAAAGAAAACGATCTCTAGAGCAAACCCAAACAAGGATGAGTATGAAGCCCAGGTAGCGTATAATCCGATGTGAGGGCTTAGAATTGATAAGATTGCTGATGCGAAGAAAATCGACCAGCCTAGGGAAAGGAAATAGGCATTGCGAACACCCTGTAGAGCCTTCAATAGACTAGCCGTTAAACACACTAAGATGGTAAGTGGGGCTGCGACGAATATTCCATACATGTCGTTGCTTTGATATGAGTAGAACGAGGCTAAAATATTGAGGATCACTGCGCATTGAATCGCTCTTGTCATCCATGGGTCCTTGCTTGCCTTGATTTCAAGCAAGCCTCGACAAAAGAGAAGCAGAAAAATCAATGCCATGTTGATCAAGCCAGAAATTTTCCAAGCTGACCATGTGAGGGGGCCCACTAAATGAGCAAAACTCAGGATACCTAAAAAACAATAGAGTACGTAATAGAGAAAGTAGGTCTTTCTAAAGAACAGAAACATCCCCAGATTATATAGAATCATGATTGCTACAATTCCGATCATGCCAGACATATAGTTGGCTTGTGATTCCGTTTCAGAAACAACAGTACGAAAGTCCTGAAGTTTAGTGGTTCCGACAACTCCACTAAGGTGCCCATCCATAAGGCGGTAGAAGACTATGGTTGTATCGCCGGGAGGAAAGTTTTGCCAAAAAATATCGTAGCCTGGATACTTTTCTAGTGGGCTCAGCTGGTCGCCATCTACTCGAAAGGCAGCGGTCTCGCTCATAAAACCACGCCACTTCAGAAACCCTTTTTGAAACTTTGAAGTGTGGTTGCGGATGATATAGGCTGAGTAGATGTAGCGTCGAGGAGGATTTGAATACTCTTGAATCAGCTTAAATGCATCTTGTTTTAGAAAATTGATAAGCTCTGAATCGCTGTATTTGACTTTGGAAGCACCGAGCATATATTCGTTTTTCTGAACGAGATTGAACTGCTCACTGTGGATATGAAATGTTGGTTCTTGCATTTGGCCATAGGAGTGTGAGGTGAACCCAAGTATGGTCCAAAAAGTAAGTATTCGTAGGATCGTACATTTTTCTGGGGTGCTAGCTGACATTCTAACTCCGAAGTCGCCCTCTTGATCCTATCATGACTTTACTAGGAAATATTTTCCCATGCCTTGAGACTATCAGTTGGTGTTTGCCGTAGGCGTAATGTTTGCTCGTATGGATGAACCAACTGAATCATTTTTCATTCACTGCTCTGGTCTCCAGTAGTATATCTGTAACAGAGTTGATTCCAGATAGGTCAGCATTGTGAGAATAGATGAACAAGTGGCAAGTGCTATTGCTTGTTGCGTGCGTCGCCTTCGCTATTGCCAAGGAAATCCTTTCTATGGAAAGGATATTTATATGAAATTGCTCAATATGTAAGTACAGATTTTAACCTTGAGCGGGTAGATAGATGTGTTCCACACTGCGAGGCATCAGTCTTGCAAGATAAACAGTGACACGGCGTTGGGTACCTTGAGTACCCAAGTCGAAAGCAAAGGAGAGAGTTGAATTAGAAAAGGAGTCGCTCATGCTATCACCAATCCATAAGTCCTATAAAACGCGGGGATCGCATAAAGTTCTTACATGTTTTGCATGGCGAGTTATCTGTTTCGGATTGATGTTTGGTGTGGCAGCCTCTTGGGCACTTTTCAAAGTCTTTGTGGTCGATGGCTACTAACATCTAGCCTAGTTTTTTTCCAAAGTATGAAAATCAATTCTTTAGTTTTCATCACGGTGGCAGATTCTAGCGTAAGCTGGAACCGATTGAATGATGGCAGAAGACCTATTCGCTTTATCTCCCAGAGGAGAACTGACTAAGTTTGGTGGCCGCTGCCACTATCTCTCCCATCCAGAATGATGTGATTACTACTATCACCAAAGTTTTTATTCTAGCATTTAGTCCTTGATAACATTAACTTAGGTCTTTTCCTAAGAGTTGCGGAGACGGTATGTCAAAACAAGATGATAGCGATTCACAGCCAACCCCTTTTGATCCAGCCTACACCCAGCTGTTTTCCTATCCAAAGATGGTGAGAGACCTGCTGGTAAACTTCGTCAAGCAGCCCTGGGTAAATGATATCGATTGGGATAGTCTGCATACCTTAAGCCCGAAGTTTGTCAC